>CAVJCY010000104.1:0-8757 GCA_963648145.1 bacterium
GTTTATAACCTTTTGCGTTGTGTTGTTTTTTGTTTCGTGTTCAACTTTAGATGCAATAAAATCGGACATTTCTGAAGCATTCAGCGGAATAAAAAATATTGAAAAATCTTCTGATTATGCGGAAAACGGAGGTTCACTTTTTACCGTAAAGTACCAGGTTCCCAGGGATTATTCAAAAGCCTATTCGTTCAGAACGGGAACACCACATTCCCTGGTAAAGAAAATTCCTGCTGAAGTTACAAAGCTGAGAACAGCAAAGCCTTCGCAATATGTAAAAAAGACCTGCGAAATTATAAAAGCAAATTCAACTGACGATTTTGAGCGGATTAAAATTGCACATGACATTGTTGCCGTAAATATAAAATACGATGCTGCAGGTTATTGGTCTGGAAATCTTCCGGAACAGGATTATGAAACAGTCTTAAAAACTGGGCTTGCTGTCTGTGAAGGTTATTCGAACACTCTTGAGCGTTTTTTGGATGTGCTTGGTTTTAAAAATCAGGTTGTTCATGGTTATGCGCGCGGAGTTGGAACTTCGCTTTTGGAAGAAAGGGAAATTGAATCAAACCATGCATGGAATATGGTAAAAATTGCAGATGAATATTATTTAATTGACTGTACCTGGGATTCCGGCTATATGAATGGAAAAAAATCTGTTCAGGAATACACGACGGACTATCTCTTTTTAAAACCAGAACATTTTATTTATACTCATTATCCAGAAAATAAAGGCAGTCAATTACTGGATTCGCCTGTTACAAAAAAAGAATTTATTGAACTTGCAGATTTTGAACCCAAATTTTTTGACGCGGTTCAGTTTACTGAATTACCCAAAAAGCAGAATGAATGCAAATCTTCTGTTCAATTTGAATATAATTTAATTTCCGACGGAAATTTGTCTTTTGTCGTTACAGATTGTTCAACAAATAAAAAAAATCAAAATGCAGTTTTTAACTTAAAAACGGACAAAAAAGTAAAGACAATGATTCAGTTTCCCAAAGCTGCAAATTACAGAATTTCTCTTTTTTACAGACAAAAAAATGCTAAGAGAGGAAGTTTTTGCGGGGAATTTTATGTAAAAGCGGAAGAAGCAAGTTCTGTTCAATATCCTGAAGTCTACGAAAATTCTTTTAACGCTAGCCTTATCAGTCCGCTCGAAATGCCATTAAAACGAGGACAAAACTATCATTTTGAAGTTTCGTGCCCGGAAAAAAACTTTGTTGCAATAATAAACGGAAAAACTTTTACACAGATGAATAAAAATGAAAAAGGCAGTTTTGAACTGGATTTTGTAATTCCTTCCAGCTGCTCTAAAATAAATATCGGAGCTGCTTCGTCAGAAAGAGGAAGTTATCAGACTGCTGCAACTTTTATCTGTAAATAATTGAAAGTTCTTAGGGAGATTTTAAATTGAATTTTTTTACAAAAATAAAAAACAGGGCAAAGGAAATATATTCAAAACTTCTTGCAAAACTTTACAGTGCAATTTCGGCTTATTATTTACGAAAAGAGCAGAAAGAGGCGCAGAAGTTAGCACGCAAAAATGCCAGGATGGAAGAAAAAGCTGCCAAAAAAGCTAAAAATAAGGCTGCGACTATTGATGAAGAAAATCCTGAAGGGCAGGAATTTTCAGCTGAAGAAGAAAAAACTGTTGCCAGCAATGAAAATACAGAAAATCCAGAACTTAAAGATGTTAATCTGGTGGAAGAAGAATCTGTCCGTGCAAAGATGATTGCCAGAATTAAACTTGCTTCCTTGAATTTTTTTGATGTTATTTTTGAACTTCTGTTTTTCTGTGCAATGATTTTCTCTCTTATTCCAGAGATTTTTGACCATTTAGACATAAAGAAAATAAATATATTTGGTGACGCGTTGTATTACAGATCACCTGATGCTGCTATTGAATACACTGATTTGGCCATCTGCGTTATTTCCATTTTGATTGCTTTTTACTTTTTTTATAAAACTTTTTTTGCCTTAAAACTGGCGGAAGGTAAAAACAAGGCGGTTGCTCTTTTATGTCTGTCGGCTCTGGTTTTTACAGGAATTTCTTTAGCTGGCAGCGATTTCTGGATTTTTGTAGTTCTTTATCTGTTTATGTTTTTTGCTTTTGAACTTTCCTGTTCTGTAAAAATAAAGAATGCAGTAAAAAAACTGATTTATATTCTATTGTTGAATTTTATTATGAGCGGAATAATCCTTTATTTTTTTGACATAAGATTTAAGGATTCCATAAATGAATTTGTTCAATTGATTTTGCAGGCTCTCCATATCTGTAAGTAAAGCGAATTGATTTAAGAACATCTGTAATAACAACAAAATTTTTTTATAAAAACTGTATCTATTATATATTTTTTTCGTTATAACTTTTTTTATTATTTTTTCAGGTAAAAAAAATGAAATACGTTGTTCAATTTACGATTTTTGTTTCTATTTGTTTTATTGGAGAAATCCTTCACATTCTGCTGCCGCTTCCGGTTCCAGCTTCGATTTATGGACTTATCCTTATGTTTTGTGCCCTTCATTTTAAGCTTTTTAAGCTTGAACATGTTGAACACACTGCTGATTTTTTCTTAGGAATAATGCCGCTTTTGTTTATTCCTTCTACGGTCAGTCTGATTGTTGCCTGGCCGATTATTAAAAAACACTGGATTGCAATTCTGCTTCTTATGTTTGTTGGCACGGCTTTTATCTTTTTTGTGGTCGGAACAGTTACCCAGTTTTTTGCGCGTATGATGAAAAAACGTCAGTCTGCTCAAAAATTGCAGGAAAATGCCTAGAAAATCATCAAAGTTTTGCAAAGGTTTTTATTGGAGAATTTACAAATGGAAAATGTTTCTGCTTTTTTAACTGATTCTGTTTCTTTTGGATTTTGTGTTACGCTTGCGAGTTTTGTTTTTAGTACCTGGCTTTATAAAAAAACTCATTTTGTTCTTTTTTCGCCGCTTTTTGTTTCGAGTGCAGTTGTTATTGTAATTCTTGTGATTTTCAGGGTTCCTTATGAAAAATACCTGCAGAGTGCAAACTTTTTGTATTATTTAATGACACCTGTTACAGTAGCACTTGCAATTCCCCTTTACCGTCAGTTTGAAGCTTTAAAGAAAAATGCCCTTGCAATTATTTTAGGAATTGTAAGTGGAATTGTTTCCAATGCCTTTTTTGTTCTTGGAATTTGCATTCTCTTTAAAATTGAACATGCTGAATATGTTTCACTTCTGCCAAAATCAATTACAACTCCGATTGCAATTGCAATTACGGAACAGAACAACGGAATTGCTTCTCTAACGATTATTATGGTAAGTCTTGCAGGAATTTTCTGTAATACTTTTGCAACTGCACTTTGCAAGATTTTTAAATTTGAAGAACCTGTAGCGCGCGGAGTTGCCTGCGGAACCTGCGGACACGCAATGGGAACTTCAAAAGCTCTGGAAATGGGCGAAGTTGAAGGAGCAATGAGCGGTTTAAGCATTGCAGTCTGCGGAATTCTTTCTGTAATAATTCTGCCGTTCTTTGTTAACTTTCGTTAGGTAAAAAAAACTGTCTGGTAACTTTATTTTTGAGATCGCGTCAGGTGCTGGAGTACTTGCGATGGCTGTTTCAACAGCCGAAGCAAAAGACCGCAGGCGCACAATTTTGCGCCGAGGACTTAGAGCGCTTACCGAAGTACGCAAGGACCGGCCCAAAGCGTAAGCTTTGGGAGACGCCCGTAAAAATGAATCACTTAAAATTCTTAATTGCTCAAAAACGTTCATCTTATTAAAATAGAGAAGATTTTTTTGTGCGCTTTTGCGCTGAAGGTAAAATAATGGAAAATTCTAAAAGAACTGTAACTTGCGGCGAACTTACAAAGGCCGATGTTGGTAAAAAAGTTGTATTGAACGGCTGGGTCAGCCGCACACGCGACTTAGGCGGACTTGTTTTTATCCGTCTGCGCGACCGCTATGGAATTACTCAGGTAATGGTTGGCGATAATGCTTCTGCGGAAGTAAAGAAAATTGCTGCTTCGCTAAAGTCAGAATATTGTATCGCTGTAGAAGGCGTTGTTGCTGCCCGCGCTGAAAAAGACGTTAACCGCGACATGACAACCGGCGAAATCGAAGTTGAAGCGACTGATATTGAAATCTTTACAACTTCGCAGGAACTTCCTTTTAGTATTGAAGAAGTTCGCCAGAAGGACGGAAGCGTTGTTGTTGCAAACGAGGATTTGCGCTTAAAGTACCGCTATCTTGATTTGCGCCGTGAACCGATGCAGCACAACATTATCCTGCGTTCTGCAGTAACTTTCGCTACACGCGAATTTTTGACTTCAAAAGGATTTCTGGAAATTGAAACTCCTACATTCATAAAATCAACTCCGGAAGGTGCCCGCGACTACCTGGTTCCAAGCCGTGTTCATCCGGGAAAATTCTATTCTTTGCCACAGTCGCCGCAGCTTTACAAGCAGCTTCTGATGGTTAGCGGCTTTGACAAATACTTTCAGATTGCGCGCTGCTACCGCGATGAGGACGCACGTGGAGACCGTCAGCCTGAATTTACTCAGATTGATATGGAAATGAGCTTTACAAACCGCGAGGAAGTTCTTGAAACAACAGAAGAACTTATGCGTCATATTTTTAAGAAAACTCTGAACTACGAACTTCCTGTTCATTTTGACAGAATCAGCTGGGACGATGCTTTTGACCTTTATGGAAGCGACAAGCCGGACTTGCGTTTTGACATGAAGATGCAGGATGCTGCTTTTATGGCGGATTTGAGCGATTTTAACGCATTTAAAGCTGGAGCTGCAAACGCTGACAAAAACATTGAACGCCACAAGAGAAGCGGACTTAAAGCCCTTGTTGTAAAAAATGTCGCAGACAAGTACAGCCGTAAGACAATCGAAGCTCTTGAAGCAGTAGCAAAAATCAACCACGCAAAAGGTCTTGCCTGGATGAAAGTGGTTTCGACAGGCTCAACCACCGCAGACATCGCTTTTGAAGGCGGAATCTCAAAGTTCTTTGCCGGAAAAGAATCGGAAATCTGCTCTAAGCTTGGAGCGGAAAAGAACGACCTTTTGCTTTTTGTAAGCGACGAAAAATGGCAGACAGCGTGCGTCGCGCTTGGAGCAGTTCGCAAGCAGCTTGGAAAAGACTTAAATCTTTACAACCCGAAAGATGAGTTCCACTTTGCATGGATTATTGACTTTCCGTATTTTGCATGGAACGAGGAAGAAAATCACTGGGAAACTGAACACCACATGTTCACTCTTCCGCAGAAAAAATACTGGGATACTCTGGAAAGCGACCCGGGAGCTGTAAAAGGCGACCTTTACGACTTAGTTTTGAACGGATACGAGCTTGCTTCTGGTTCAATGCGTATCAACGACCCGGCACTGCAGGAGCGCATTTTTGAAATCGTAGGCTACAGCCGCGAACGTGCAGAAAAAGCATTCGGCTTTCTTGTACAGGCATTCAAGTTCGGCGCACCGCCACACGGAGGAATTGCCCCGGGACTCGACCGTCTGCTTATGTTAATGTGCCATGAGGAAAGCATCCACGAAGTAATCGCCTTCCCGAAAAATAATCTGGCGGCATCTCCTATGGATGAGTGTCCGAGCGCAGTTGACGAGCAGCAATTGAAAGATTTGCATATCAGCTGCTACGATGTTGAAGAATAGATAAAATGTCCGAACCAGCGTTGTGTCATCCTGAGCTGGTCTCAGAATCTCACGGTAAGAAGAGATGCTGAACTGAATTCAGCATGACACAATGAGATAAACTCCGTCTGTGCATTTTGCATGGGCGGAGTTTTTTATTGCAGACGACAAATTCATGTTTTCTTTACATATCCTTAATACTTAATCCGCGACAATTTGTGGAAAAATCTGGAATGTTTTTTTTAAACGCAGTTGCTTTTTCTTCTAACTGTTTAAGATTTATTTTTTCGGGGTTGCGTTTAACTTCGTAAACGGTACAGGTTTTTGAAAATTCATTTACTGCGATGATGTCAATTTCGTTTTGAGATTTTTTATCCCACCAGCCACCAAGCAAAGTTACCTGGGTTTCTTCTTTTATTTTTTCTGTAAAATATTGTTCGAGGGTTTTGCCTGTAAATGTTTCGTAATCGCGCAGAATTAATGTTTTTAGCAGATCGTATTGTCCAAGTTCAATTAAATTCTGGTTTGAATAAATAAACCAGAAATAAAATCTCAGGTAACAGTCTGTAATCTGCCAGCGGACATTTCTGCTTTCTGGTTTTGAATAAAGAGGTCTTACAGGTTTTATTACATTGAAAATTTTATAAAGGTTTGCAAGATAACTTCCTGTGTTTTTTTGAATTATAGAATCAATTTCACTTTGAGATGTCATTCCCCTTGAAATTAGCGAAAGAATTGAAAAATAAATTCCGTAATCTTTTCCCATTTCGCTTACCAGAATATCTTTGCCGTCGATTAAGAATGGAGAAGTGATTCCTGTAACAAAGTCAATCATTTTGCTTTTTGTTGTGCAGTCTGCTTCCATAAGCAGAAAAATGTATTTCGCAACTCCGCCGCTAAGCATATAAAGACAGAGCAAATCTTCATTTGTATATTCTGGATTAAAATCCCTTAAAATTTCTTTGCATACGGAAGAAGTAAATGGCATTAAATTGATTTTTGCAGTTGCACGTCCAAATAAAGGTTCTTTTGAATCTTCAAAAATCTTTATCATCATTGAATAAACTGAACCGCAGGCAATTAAATTGATTTTTGAATCATCTTTGTTTGAATCCCAGATGTTTTGCATTTCGCTGAAAAAGGCTGAATTTATTGTCTGTAAATCCTGAAATTCATCAATAATCAGAATAAAGTGCTGCAGTTTTGAAAACTGCATTATCTGTTCAAAAAGGACAGAAAGTTTTGTAATGGTTCCGAATATTTTTAGTCCGATTGTTTCTTCAAGTTGATTCTGCCATTGCTGGCACAAAAGGCTTTCAGAAGTTCGGGGTGTAAACAGGTAACAGCTTTTTCTGCCTTCAATAAATTTTTTAAGCAGGGCAGTTTTACCGATTCTTCTTCGCCCTGTTATTAAAGTGAAATTTGCGTTTGTAAAAGAGTTTTTTTCAATTTGTTCAAGAGATTCAAATTCTTTTTTACGATCATAAAATTTTTTCATAATATAATAGCCATTAAATTAACGGTTATTATATTAATGCTAAATCTGTGAATCCGCAAGATATCAACGCACTTTAGCTCTTCCCTTTTTGCGGACTAAATCTTTCCTTCTTTTATGAGTTCGATCATGATTTCTGCGATTTTCGGGTCAAACTGAACTCCTTTGTTTTTTTCGAGTTCGGCTAAAATTACTTCCTTTGAGAGTGCCTTTCTGTAGGCGCGGTCGGTTGCCATTGCGTCATAGGAATCTGCTACACAGATAATTCTTGCTACAAGTGGAATTTCTTCACCTTTTAAGCCTTCCATGTAGCCTTTGCCGTCGTAACGTTCATGATGATACAAAACTGCTTCTTTTACATTCGGAATATCTTTGAATTCGTTTAAAACCTGCGAACCGTAAATTGTGTGGCGCTTCATAATCTGCCATTCGTCGTCGGTTAATTTTGCGGGTTTTCTTAAGATTTCACTTGGAATATAAACTTTGCCTACATCGTGCAGAAGTCCCATACAGTAAATGTTCTGCAGTTCTTCTTCTGAAAATCCCATCTTTTCTGCAATCATCTTTGAATATTTTGCAACGTGGGAAGAATGTTCCTTTGTGTAAGGATCGCGGACGTCGATAAAGTGCGAAATAAGGCGGATAAGAGCCTGAATTGTTTCAAAGGACTGTTTTTTCTGCCGTTTGAGCATAATGTCAAAAAGTGAATAAACAAAAAGCACAACAACGCTCAAAATAAAGCAGACAAGGAAAATTATTACCTGCTGAGATTTTAAAACCGGCAGGTTAAGTCTGTAAGAAAGTTCAAAGCTGCAGTTTTCGATTATCTGAGGTGTGTAAAGAACAAAACCGATTTTTCCTGGAGCGGAATTTGAAATTTTTGTGTTTAATGCATTTTCGATTCCGCACACTGTTATTGAATTTTCAAGCGGTGAATGAACTTCCTGCAGGTCTTTTTCTACATTCCAGAAAGAGTCGATCCTGAAAGATGAAGGAAAAATTATTTTTAACTTCCAGTCTGTAAGAACTGCCTGAGAAGTGTTTTCGATATAAATGTCGTACTGAGCTCCCCATTCGTTTAATTCTTTGTCAAACCAGCTGTTTTTTGCTTTTGTACTTGTGCTGTTCTGGTTTCTGTCAGGAATTTCAAAATAGATTGAAAAATTCTTTGATCTTCTGAAAAAAGATTCTGTTCCGGCAACTGCTTCGATAAAAGCCTTGTGTTCACGCTTGTTTTCTGATTTTATTCTTGCAATCTGGGTGCAAAGCAAGATAAAAAAGAATCCTGCAAGAAAAATGAACAGGTATTTAAATGGATTTTGTTTTACTTTTAGCATCAGTTTTTAGCCTCACTGGAATCTCTTGAATTTTAACGCAAAAAACTGAATCTTCAAGAGGTGTAAAAATATCGCAGGCATTGATTATATAGAATTTATCTGAATTGCACAAAAAGGTCGTGAGTTTTAAGATTTAATCTATGGATTTATTTGATTATGTAAAATGGCGTGGAGATATTCCTTTTAATGTTTTGCCTCTTAATGCTGTTGACTCTTTGATTTTGTGCCAGCTTTCCTATCTTGATTTTGGAGGAATTGTTTCTAAGGAATTCAATTCAAAAATCTTATTA
>CAVJCY010000105.1:0-8733 GCA_963648145.1 bacterium
GTATTCGCAAGACTGCTTCACAAATTACAGGAAAACGGCTACAGAATCGGCATTGTAAGTTGGTTAAGTAAATGCGGTTCAGCTTCTTACAATACAGCGGTAACAAGTGTAAAACTTGCATGGCTCGAAAAACATCTGCCGAGTGTTGAGTGGGACGAAATCAAAATTGTGAACTATGGCACACCAAAAAGTACAGTTGTTGACTGTGACGGATGGCTGTTTGATGATGAAGAACGCAACCGCAAAGAGTGGGGCGAAAACAGTTTTGATGTAGACGACATTCTTGGAACGCTTAGAAAATTCTTCTAAGCGTTTCAAAAAAGTCTTGACAAATTCAAATAGATAGAGTATAATAAAGACATAATAAAGAAAGAGGTTGATACAATGAAAAAGATTTGCTTTAAACATGACTACTACTGGAATGGAGAATTTATTGGAACGCCGACAGATTTAATCTCTGGACGCACAAAAGACTTTGAAAAGCATGAAATTCTTTGCACTTGTAAGAAATGCGGAAAACAAAAAAGTTTTAAATTTAAGAAAGAAGTGCTTGACAAATAAGCCAAAAGGCAGTATAATAAATGTATAAGATAAAAGAAAGGAATTGATACAATGTATTTATTAAGAGATGAAGCGTGTGTACCTTACGAACTGAATGAGGAAGAATACAACTGGATGGTGGGGCAGTTAAGAGCCAAGAGAACATCAGATTTGAAGAAAGACATGACCGCATACATGGATTGCTTCGGGGTTGCGGCATTGAGAGAACTTGTTAAAAGCGTAACAAAATAGTAGAGAAAATGAGCTGATTTTCAGCTCATTTTTTGTGCAATTTTACCACTTGACAAAATAGGAGAAGTGTGATAAAATTGGCGGGCCGCAGGCGAGCGCTTCACTTACGCCAAGGCCCGAAATTCCATTATACCACATGGAGCAACTTTTGTCAATAGGCAAAATAGACAAAAATAATAACAAGAAAATTCCCGAAATTGTGCAATGTAACGAAAATTATCTTTGTGCAGATTTACCAAAAATTTAGCAAATCGCACCCGCATTTTTGTACACTTTTTCTATTGGTCATTTTACACAAAAATTAGTCATTTATTTTGTGCAATTTTTTTTAAAAATAATCCTTGCAATCTTTAGTGGCTTGTGGTATTATAATACTTGTAAGGAAGAGAGAGACAAGAAAGCAAATAAAAAGCTTATAAAAAAGTTAAAAAAGTTCTTGACAAACCTCTTTACCAGTAGTATAATAAAGACATAGAAAAGAGAGAGAGGTAAACAAAAATGGAATTTATCAACAGACCTAACACAAACAAAATCGACAGAAGAATGGACTATTCAATCGTAATTGATACAGAGACTTGTCCAATAGACAAAGACTTGACAGAAGTTCGTCCAGACAATATGTGGGTTTATGACTGCGGTTTTGCGGTTATCAACAAACGTACAGGTGAGGTTTTTGAAACATGGTCATTTATAAATGCTGACATTTTTCTTGATGAAAAACAGCTTATGAAATCCGCATACTATGCAAATAAGATTCCGATGTACTGGGAAGATATTAAAAGCGGAAAAAGAATTTTAACATCATTCTATAATATCAGAAAACAGCTTGCAGAGTGTTGCGAACGCTACAACGTCAAAAAGGTATTTGCTCACAATATGCGTTTTGACTATGGCACACTAAACACAACACAACGTTGGTTGACTAAATCAAAATACAGATACTTTTTCCCTTATGGTTTGGAAATCTGCGATACTATGAAAATGGCTCGTGATGTTATCTGTAAAATGCCGACTTACAAGCGTTTTTGTGAGGAAAACGGCTACTTGACCGCAAGAGGACAGTTAAGAGTGACAGCTGAAATCCTTTACAGATTTATTACAAAAGATAATACTTTTATAGAACGGCACACTGGACTTGAAGACACTTTAATAGAAAAGGAAATTTGTTGTTATTGCTATAAACAGCATAAAAAAATGAGAGTAGGCTTATGGGAAAAATAAAGCAAAAACTTTTAAAAAAACTATTGACAAATTGTAAAAAGTATGGTATTATTATTACAAGATAAAGAAAGGAAGTGAAAAAAATGAGAGACCCGCCAAAATAAAAAAATTAAAAAAGGTCTTGACAAACAAGACCACAGGTGTTATAATAAAGACATAGAAAAGAAAAAATAAATCTCATTCAAAGAAAGGAATTGATAATTATGACAAACAAAAAAATGACAAACGCACAGGCACTTGAAATTGCAATCAACGCACTTGATGGAAACGACAGCTACATTGAAGTTGTTGCTAAACTGGAAAAGATGTTAGAACAAGTAAATAAAAAATCCTCTGTGAACCGCAAACCGACAGCAACTCAGGTTGAAAATGAGGAATTGAAAACAAAGATTGTTACCTATCTGACAGATACCGCCAAAAGATTGACAGTATCAGAAATGATGAAAGAAATCAGCGGTCTTGAGGGTCTTACAAACCAGCGTGTTACCTCTCTTGTGACAGCACTGTACAAAGACGGAAAAGTTGACAGAGAAGTTGAGAAACGTAAAGCGTACTTTTTCGCAAAATAATTAAAGGGGGGCTTTTGTCCCCCAACAAAAAGAAAGGGTTAAAAAATGACAGACAACGAAATTATAGAACATAACATGAAAATTCTTGATATTTCAAGAGAAGAAGCAACCCAGATGTTAGAAGATGATAAACGAATTGATAAGGGGGAAAAATTATTTACATTGACACCAGAACAAGAAAAAGCGTCTAAAAAGGCACGACAGGCAGACCGCAAAAAAAGAACGACTGTTTATAAGTTTGATACTTCCAAAAGAAAGAAACCAGAAAACAAGGGAAAGCAAAATATTGTTAATGCTTTAATAAGTGCGGTTAAAGGTTTGGGAGCGGAAAATTTAGATGTGACTAACAACGAACGTGAGTTCTTTTTTGAACTGGACGGAACGAAATATAAAATTGTACTAAGTATGCCAAGAAAATAATTAAATTTTTGTACAAAATGCTGAATTTTAAAATTCAGCATTTTTGTGCACTTTGCACAAATTTTCGGTTTGTGCAAAATTGACGAAATTTGAATTGAATTTTTGTGCAGTTTTACCACTTGACAAAATGACGAAAGAGTGGTAAAATGGGCGGGCCGGCAGCGTGCGCTTAGGCCCGAACTTCAATTATAACACACAAAGCAACTATTTGTCAATAGACAATTTGCACAAAAATAATGCCTAAAAAATCCCAAAATTTTACCAACCGGCACTTTGCACAAAAATTAAATCGTACTTTTGGTTATTTTGTATATTGACGAAACCGCACATCTATAGTATACTATAATCAAAGATAAGGAAAGGGGAACAAACAAATGAAAGTATCAAGAAATGAAATGATTAGAATTAGAAAGAATCTTCTCAAACAGATGGACACATTCATTAGAGAAAATATTAGTGAGGACGTTGTAATTGACGTTTGGCTTACTTGCGGTCTTGAGGATGGATGGGATGAGGAAATTCTGGCAGAGTATGCAAGTAACGATGACCTCTGGAATGATTGCATTAACGCTTGCCACAAATGCTGTGAAATCGAGGGAATTTTATAAAAAAGGGGTTGACAAGTTCAACCCCCTGTGATATAATAAATGTATCAAATGAAAGAGAGGAAAAAAGGATGATTAAAATTGAAAGTAAAATTAGTGGGTGGAAAATTACAGGTTTTGAAACTAAACCAATTTTTAACAGTCAGATTGTTTCCCTTGCGGATTGTGTGGCAAAAATCCATAAGCAAGAAGCAATGGATTTTATCCTTGACACGTTCCGATTTAGCAAGGGACAAAAAGAGGGAACATGGTTTGCGGCTATTGACTGGGATACAATTATGAAAATCTCAATTCTGGAAGCGGATGGACAGGAAGCCGCACAGTTTAAAGAGAATTTCGGCAAAGACTGGTATAAAATATACTTGCGATTTAATCATTAAAAAATTAAAAAAGGGGGGTTGACAAACCTCAACCCCCATGATATAATAAGTACATAGAAAAGAGAGGAGATAAAAGAAATGACAGAAAAAGAGTTAGAAGCAAAAACAATTTTGTTTGATGCAATCGAAAAATCAGCTTTATACGTTGGCGTAGAAGAAACAAAAAAGCTGATTGAAAAAATTTTTAAGGAAAGTGAGGACATGTAAAATGAAAGTTTGGCGTAACGTGTTAGCCGGTTTTGGCATGGCGGTTATTATCCTTGTGATAGTTATCAGTGTACAAACATACACCGGAAACGTAGGTTATACAGAAGTAACCGCAACAAAAAAGATTTACCATGATGATAGCGATTCTACCACAATGGAATTTGAAAATAAAAAAGGGGATATGATTTATTCCATTGATGATTATGTTTGTCCACTAGGTACAGAAGCGGTTATCTACTATGATAAAATGACAGGTGCGTTGTTAAAAATTACAACAAGGACTATTTTATAAAATAGTCCTTGACAAAATCCACAAGTAGATGTATAATAAAAGAAAAAAGAAAGAGAGTTGTAACGCATGAATGTATTAATTTTATTTTCAATCTTGACAGTTGTAAACGTTATCTTTTCAACTATCAAATCTATTGTAACTATTAAATCGGGAAAAACAGTGGCGGCTTTAGTATCTGCGGGATATTATGGTTACTATAACATAGTTCTTATTTATACGGTGGCTGATTTTCCTTTATGGCAAAAAGTTGTTGTAACGTTCCTTGCTAACTTGTTAGGCGTGTGGCTTGTAAAGTGGGCAGAGGAAAAAGCAAGACGTGATGAATTATGGAAAGTTGAATCTACCATAAGCAAAAAAGAGGACTGGAAAAGTCTTATAGAAAAATTAAAAGAGTATGACATTCCTTGTAACTACATCGATATTGACAAGTATATTTTAATAAACTGCTACTGTGCTACACAAAAACAAAGCGTACTTGTCAAAGAGCTTTTAAATACTTATCATGTAAAGTATTTTGTGAGCGAAACCAAAAATTTGTAAAAATTTTAAAATAACTATTGACGCTGAGGCTAATCTTTCAAAAGATTAAAAAACCTCTTGACAAATGAAACTTCAAGTGTTATAATAAAGACATAAAGAAGTAAAGGTAAATGCTTTTAGTCAAGTGTTAAGCGTAAAGCCTTCAAAGAAATTTAAAAAAATACTTGACAAACCTAGCAGTTGGTGCTATAATAAAGAAAAAAGAAAAAGAGAGGTAATGAGCTATGACAAACACAAAAATGACAAAAAGAGAGTTTATTAAGAGATTCAAAGAGGATTATGGTTTTCGCCATGAGATGAGATGTAAAGGTGTGAGAGTGGTTGCGGATAATGTGATTTTCTTCAACCAGGACGGAACTATTAAAAATGTCGCAGGGGCTTACATTCAGTAAGCCCCACAGAAAAAAATAAAAAGTTTTAAAAAAGACTTGACAGCTGAATAAAGAAATGGTATAATAAATACATAAAATAAAAGAAAAGGAAAAGGTGATAAGTATGACAAACAAAATGACAAACGTAGTAGCAATGGAAATGGCAATCGAAATGGTAAAAGAAAATGGCGGTTCTACTGAGCTGGTTGAGAAACTTGAAAAAATCAAAGAGGGTTTTGAAAAGAAAAAATCTTCTACAAAGAAAACCGCAACTCAGGAAGAAAACGAAAAGCTGAAAGATGCCATTGTTGTTTTCCTCAGAGATTCCGAAAAGAAGTTCACAGCAACAGAACTTGCGAAAGAAATGCCGGAACTCGCAGAATTAACAAACCAGAGAATCACATCTCTGCTGACCGCTTTGGTCAAGGATTTAAGAATCCAGAGAGAAGTGGAAAAAAGAAAAGCTTACTTTTTCATCTAATCCACAAGGGGAACGGTTGTTCGAGAGGGTTCGATTCCCTCTCCCCCTTATCCTAAACCGAAAGGTTTTGACTAATCATTTGTTTTCCTCCTTTCTTGTGAAAGAGTCTGAATATTCAGGCTCTTTCTTTTTTGTGCAATTTGCACAAAATTTTGAATGAATTTTTGTGCATTATTGCGGGTTGACTTTTGAGCGGCCGGCGCGCGGCTGCGCTAGGCCGAATTCACCATTATACCACAGGGCACAAAATTTGTCAATAGAAAAATTGCACAAAAATCTACCAAAATTTTTCCCAAAATTCTCCATTCTGCACAAAAATAATTTTCGGCACTTTGTACAAAAATCTCGCCGCATCTTTGTGCAATATTACCACTTGCATTTCTGCCCTACTGGTGGTATACTTAATGTATCAAATGAAAGAGAGGTAAACGAAATGAGAACAGATTATGAGATTTTAGTAGGATTATTAAAAAGTCAGAAACTTGTGTATGATGTCGCACAGGTTGAGGGTACTTCTATGATTTGTCTGACATTTCGTGGTGGTAAAGTGATTTTTAACCGCTTTAAAATGATTGAAAAAGTTGTAGAAAATGCTTGACAAGCTAACCAATAGGTGCTATAATAAAGACATAGAAAAGCAAAGGAGTTGATAAAGATGGCAAACAAAAAAATGGACTGGTATCTGGAAAATGGTGATTTTGAGGGGGCGTATGAGAGGTGGAAAAACACCTCACCCTGTTGGAAAAAGCGTTGGTTTGAAGTATGCGAAAAAATCTATTCCAATAGTAAAGAATGGGTGAAAACATACGTTATCAATCCAGTAGAGAAAGTTATCAATAAAATTACAGACGTGCGGGAAATCGTTACCGCAAAAATCAAAAAAGAGGGTATTGCAATTTCCAATGATTGCAAAGCGTGGGATGATTCTAAAGGACTTGAAAAATGCTATTTGATTGCATTTTTCAATGAACAAATGGAACTTGTATGCAGTAAAGTTGGTACTACTACAAGAAGCGTTTTTCAAAGAATTCGAGAGGAATTAAACTCAAAAACGTATAAAGGCATGGGGGCGACCTATTGTGTTATCAATCGAGTGTATGACTGCGGAAACTTACCAGCTGAGGGTGTAGAGTCAATGTTTCGTGCAAAGTACATTAAAAAGTACCCAAACAGCTTTTATAAGAATGACCGCTTTATAAATGAACATTTTGATATGACAGAAGCGGATAATTTTTTTACAGAATATATAAATTAGTACTTGACAAATAACCGCACACCTGTTATAATAAGTATAAAGATAAAGAGAGGGGGAAATGAAATGAAAAGCCCACCGAAATAAAAAAATTTAAAAAAACTATTGACAACTGAATATAGATGTGATATAATAAATACATAAAATAAAAGAAAGAAAGAGGTAATGATTATGACAAACAAAAAAATGACAAACGCTATGGCACTTGAAATTGCAATCGAGGTTCTTAAAACTACTGATACTGAAAAGTATACAGAGGTTGTAGAGAAACTTGACAAGATGTTAGAACAAGTAAATAAAAAATCCTCTGCTAACCGTAAACCTACCGCTACACAGGTAGAAAACGAGGAGCTTAAAGGTAAAATCCTTGCTCACCTTGCAACTGTTGATAAACAGACTGTATCTGAAATGATGAAAACCATTCCAGAACTGACTGACCTTACTAATCAGCGTGTTACCTCTCTAGTAACTGCCCTGTATAAAGAGGGTAAAGTTGATAGAATCGTTGAAAAGCGTAAAGCGTATTTCGCACTCATTAAAAAATGAGAAAAAAAGTTCGGGGGAAATTCCCCCGAACCCCTTGACAGGGCAACCAAAAGGTGCTATAATAAATACATAAAGTAAAGGAGTTGATGATTTATGAAACTTACTCAAAAGGACATGGAACTTGTAAAGCACCACATGAAAGCACTTGACATTCCAGAAGCGGAAGCCATTCAGCTGGTCATGGACGACAAAGCGGTTGACAAGGGCGAAAAGTTGTTTGAGTTATCCGCTGAACAAAAGAAAGTTGCAAAGAAGTATGCGGCGACAGGTACAAAGAAGCGGACGGTTTATAAGTTCGATACCACCAGAAAGAAGAAAGAAAACCCTGTAAAACAGACAATTATTTCAGAAATTATGCGGTTTTTGAATGAAAATTCTAAAATTTCTGCGGAAAATGTACAAATTATTAATGCAGAAAGACAAATTTTCTTTCAAATCGGTTCAAATGACTACGAATTAACGCTTGTACAGAAGCGAAAAGCCAAAAAATCGTAAGTTTTGGGGAAAATTTTCCCCAAAACGCTTGACAAATGAGCTAAAATGTGTTATACTTAACTTAACAAATGAAAGAGAGGGCGATTTTGCCCTCTTTTTTGTGCATTTTTGCGGGTTGTGCAATGTGACGAATTTTGGGGTGAAAATTTGTGAAAAGTGCTGAATCGAAAAAAGTTACGCAAAAGGGCTTGACAGAAGAGTGATAAATGTGATATAATGGCGGGCCGCCGACGACAGGCAAGGCCCGAATTCGCCCCCGCGAACCCCATATGGCGATTTTTTTCTACTTCTAGCGGATTTCATATGGCGACCATTTTTCCCGAAACCGCGCCACCCGGCCCCACGCCCTAGCATATGGCCTCTCTCCATGAGTAAAGTGAACTGCGGGAAAGCCCTTGCGCCCTTTGAAAAGGGCGCGCCCCAAACTTGTCTCCTCATTAGGCTAAAGAAACCTGCGGTTTCTTTAAGCCAAAACGGAGACTCGTTCTTTGATTCCGACGAGGTTAATGAGAGTTATTGATTAATTATTTATATTATGTTATAATATTAAAAAAAGATATTT
>CAVJCY010000106.1:0-8660 GCA_963648145.1 bacterium
CAAAATATGCGCGCATGGTAGAAAGCAAAAGGCTTTTTCCAAAACGGCGCGGACGACTTAAAAAGTAAGTCGTGCCTTCAGAAGCGAGACGATAAATAAATTCTGTTTTATCAACGTACAAAAAATTTTCATTTCTAAGTTTTTCAAAAGACTGTACGCCGATTGGAAGTTTCCGGATATTCATGCTTTTATTATAAGGGAACCTCTAAACATTGCAATTTTCAGAGGTTCCCTTAAATGTCTTTTCAAAAGATTCTGACATGGCGTGCGTGCACAATAAGTGCTATATTTAGTTTATGGAAGATCAGTTTTCTAGAATCAGACTCACTTTTGGAAATGAAAATTTACAGAAACTTGCTCAATCTCGGGTAATTATTTTTGGCATTGGCGGAGTTGGAAGTTACGTTGCAGAAGCACTCGCCCGTTCCGGAATTGGTGCTATTGACATTGTTGATAACGATAAAATCTGTCTTTCCAATATTAACCGCCAGCTTTACGCACTGCATTCTACGCTTGGAAAAGACAAAGTTGACGTTGCTGAACAAAGAATTCACGACATAAATCCTGACTGCAAAGTTACAAAACATAAAATTTTTTTTATTCCGGAAAATTCCGGTCAATTTGATTTTTCACAGTACGATTATATTGTGGATTGCATTGATACTGTTACCGGAAAACTTGAAATTATTACAAAAGCAAAAGAATCAAAAACGCCAGTAATCAGTAGCATGGGAGCCGGCAATAAAGTTGATCCTACAAAACTGCAAGTTGCGGACATTTCTAGAACTTCTGTGTGCCCGCTTGCTCGAGTAATGCGCAATGAACTTAAAAAACGTCGTATAAAAAGGCTAAAATGCGTGTTCAGCACGGAAAGAGTTATTCCGCCACAATGCAAAAACCTCGCCGAAAACGAAAAAACTGACGAAAAATGTACCCCAACCACAGAACAAAAGAGAGGTTTTAAAAAACAGTCACCCGGCAGCAACGCTTTTGTGCCATCAGTTGCCGGACTTATGATTGCCGCTGAAGTTATCAAAGATTTAACTCAGTTTCACGTTACAAATCTTTGGAAGTAATCAGCAGCAACCACAAAATTATTTGAGCAGAGAGTTTCTGTCCAAACGGTCAAAACCTTCAGTCAGATCAGCGGCAATTTTCTTGAGTTTTTCCAAATCACCTTTGCGACTACCCTCAAGATTCAAAGGCATAACAGGGTCATGCAAACTCATTCTGAGCAAAATCCAACCTTGAACATCCTGATTTTTAAACGAAAGCCTTACACCTTCGTACGATTGTGGCATTGTATAACCTGCAGCTTGCGCACGTTTTTTGAATTCCTGCAAAACCGTCTGACCGTAAGCCTTAAAATCTTCGCCGGAAATTTTAAATCTGTATTCACCTTCTTCAACCAACGGAGGAAGTTTTTCTATAAGACTATCAAGTTTTTTGCCTTCTTTTGATGCTTTTGCAAGTGCAATTATCAGTTTTACGGCAAGAAACGCCCCGTCATCAAGATAATAATTGTCTTTTAAAGCACCATGACCACTTGTTTCCATTGCAAGCGGAGCAACAATTCCTTTCGCATTCAATTCTTTTTGCTTGTTGATTACATTTTTGTAACCGCGCATATAGCACAAATGCTTGAGTCCTAAAACATCCTGCAAGAAATATGTAAGACGATCAGAAGTTACACTGTCTGTAATAATCGTACTTCCCGGATATTCCGAAGCAAGAATTGAGGCAATCATCGCGATAATTGAATCACGGTTTACTTCCTGGCCATCGCTCAAAACTGCAGACATACGGTCAACGTCAGTATCAAAAATCAACCCTAAATCTGCATGATTATTCAGAACCGCATCCTGAATTGCCTTCATTGCCTCTTTATTTTCCGGATTTGGAATATGATTTGGGAACATTCCGTCCGGCTCCAGAAACTGACTGCCAGTTGTATCAGCACCGAGAGGTTTTAAAATCTTATCAACAAAAAATCCTGATGCCCCGTTGCCACTGTCCACAACAATATGAAGATTTTTTAGCGGAGTTTCGCCATCATCAAGGGCAGATTTTATTTTATTCTTAAGATAATCCGCATAAATCGAAAGCAAATCAACCTTATCCGCAAAATAATTTACTTTCACAGGATTTAAAAGTCCCGCCAAAGTAAGAATTTCAGTAATATCTTCATGTTCAAGACCACCGTCACTGTCAAAAAATTTAATTCCGTTGCGGTTATATGGCAAATGACTCGCAGTAATCATTGCGGCGCCGTCAAAAAGCGTTTCAGAAAACACTAAAGACATAAACATCGCCGGTGTAGTTGCAAGTCCACAGTCCTTTACGTGAGCACCCGCACTCAAAATTCCATAAGTCAGACCTTCTGCAAGTGCCTCGCCAGAAATACGCGAATCACGACCAACACCAATTGTCATTTCCGCCGGATTTATGCCGGTTTTCTTTTCCAGCCAGCTGACGTATGCACAGCCAATCTGCTTTGCAATTTCCGGAGTAAGATTTACATTTTCGCCTTCTACGCCTTCAACAGCAACACCACGAATATCACTTCCGTTTTGAAGTTTTAATAAATCTGCCATTTTTTATTCTCCCATTAAAGTTTGTATTTCTTTTGTAAGAAGTGCGGCTGCTTTCTGATGAGTTTTTTCGCTCGGATGCCAGTCTGCCGCAATTCCGTCTGATTCTTTTTGAACATCAAATTTCAGTGAATAAACTTTTGAATCGCCCGTTTCCTGTGTATAAATTTTTACGACATCTTCAATTGCATCACAAAGATCCTGCCCCATAATTCCAAGTGTACAGATTATTTTTGCATCCGGATTATTTTTTCTGATTGTTTTTAAGAATTTTACATATTCCGATTTATATTCATCAATTTTTTTAGACTCGCCTTTCGTATAAGACGAATCATTTGTTCCAAGATTTACAACAACAAAATCCGGAACAAATTTTGAAAAATCCCAGTCAAAATTCTGAATTGCCTTTCCGTTGATATTATTCCAGCTAAAACCTGTTTTTTCGTAAATTGTAGGAATCAGACAGCCCGTATTTTTTTTGCCGTCAGAAGAATAACCACTTACAATACCCCAGCCACTCACGCTCACCATACTGTAATCCGCATTCAAATTTTGAGCAGTTTTGTAAGCGTAACTTTTTGTATTATCTTCCGTAGAAGTTTTAAAATGATTGTTTCTATTCAAATCATCAACACCGTACCCGCAAGTAATTGAATCGCCAACAAATTCAATTTTTAAGTCCCGCTTTGCTGCCGGAATAACGCTTCCCTCAGAATCAACAGTAATTTTTTTAATTCCCGCCAGAGAATTTGCAGATTCGGAAACTTTTATAATCTGAACAAGACCTTTTATCGGCTCAGATTCTTCAAAAACCTTAAAAGTTTTGCTGCGACTTAAAAGCATTTCGTCCAGCTTTCTTTCTCCGTTTATAAAAATCACAACACGGGCAGCATTTCCGTTATCTCTTCTCATAACTGCACCACTATCGCCGGAAAACGTGACATCAAGTTTTTTTGCATTAATTTCAAATTCCACTCCGGAACTAGAAAATCCCATCCACAAAACATTATCCGTAAAATAAGTGCGGCCAAGAGTCTTTACATTAGTTTCATTTGCCACAAAATCTTTTGTTTTAAGATTATCTTGAGCAGCAACAGAATAAACCGCTAAAACCGAGAGTATAAGGTAAATAATTGATTTTTTTACTTTCATAATTAAAATTATATCCGATAAACAAATTATGAAACATACAAATAAATTCTTAGTTCCTTTTATTTTTATTATTTCCGCACTTGCAGGAATCACCCTTAATTCTTGCAAAAATCCACGAACACAGGATAAAACTCCGGTCATTGCCTTTTACAAAGTTGAAGAAAATACAGCAAAAAGCATGGAACAGGCCATCCAGGAATATTGCCGGGAAAAATCAATTGAAGTTGTATTTTCAGAAATCAATGATTCAGAAACTTTAGAAAAACAAATCAACGAAAAAGATATTCGACTTGTTTTTGCTTCCGCCGGCAATGCCCAGCGCACAATTTCAAAATATAAAGAAAAAAATGCTGGAATTTCAGAAAATATTTTTGAAAATCTTTCAATTTCCATTCGTCAGTGCCTTATTTATGATGAAGAAAATCCAGCGACAGTTTCTGCCGTACCAGTTCTTCACGACAATATTGAATTAGACGTGAATATGAACTATCTGCGTAACGGCGAAGTTACAGTTATAAACACAATTGGAGATTTGGAAAATTTTGCAATTGCACAGAAAAAAGCAAAAAATGATATAGACTATCCTTTAATTTTTGCAGGAAAAGATTCTATAAACTTCTTCGACCTTTTGGGAGCCCTTTGCGAAGCCATTGACGGTCCACAATTTTATGACGATGCCCTGGAAATTATAAACAACAGTGCCAAAGATCCCGCCGAATCCGCAAGACTGCTTCTGACAGATCCAAAAGCTCCAATGGTAAACACTGCAATCACATTAAAACGTTTTTTTGCAGAAGGTTTGATTTATCAAGGATGTTTTAATTTTACCGAAAAAGATTTGCAAGGTTTTTGCAAACAGGATTTTACAACCGCAATGTTCATGACATTAAGCCAGCACCGCCAGTTCAAAGACATAAGCTTTAGAAACTACAGAAATTCATACATTCCTGCCATTACAGAAACTTCAGAACGCAATTTTACCGCCAACATCGTTTATGCCGTGCCACTCACACCAGGAAATCAAGTAAATTCTTTGGTAAAAGAACTTTTATCCGACGAATTTCAGGAAAAACTCTGTTACAAAACCGGTCTTGCTCCTGTTGCAAAAAATTGCCGCACTCCAGATATCCAATCCGATGATGCCCGCTACTGGATTGCCGCCACAAACAAACCGCGTGCAGGACTTGGTCACGACACGACTCTCTCGCGCGAACAACTCGATACCCTAAAAGCTGCTGTTCGCACAGTTTTACTTTACGATTAAGATTCTTACGGGCGTGTCCCCGCGTGCAGTCAACAGAAAATTGACGCCGCAGAATCGGCTCCGTGCCACTAAAATTCTTCTATTTTGTTAAAAAATTGCACGCGGGGTCGCGCTTTCCGCAATTCCGGCATTCGCCTCCAAACTTTTGCACTCCGCACCAGAATAATGGTGCTACATTTGCAAAAGTTCGCCTTACGGCGTTGCTCCAATCGCTCACGCAAAAAAGGCAAAGAGTTGTATCATCGCAAACTTTATCGTTATGAACAGTATGCATATGCTAATTATTTTCTGTATATTCATACATTTCGCCAGTTTTTCTGTCGACTTTTAAGTCATACGCTGTAAGGGTATCTCTAAAAACCCCAGAAATTCAAAATTTGCTAAAATGGCAATATAAAACAGCAAAAAGGATTTTTTGACGAAAGGGTCAAATCAAAACGCAGGCGGCCACAACGTTTGACCGCGTGATTCCGTCAAATCAGAGTACCACATTTTCAGATGCTTAAATCATGACATCTTGTTTCAACATCGCTGTGCTAGATATTGTGTGGATGCTGAACTAAATTCAACATGACAACATCAGAAATTAAAAATACAGGTTCACATTATACTCCTAAGATATTAGCTGATTTTGTAGCAAAAAAAATCAGTAGTGTTTCAACTAGGCAAAATCCTAAAATTCTTGACCCTGCATGCGGAGATGGAAGTCTTCTTAAAGCCATAAAAAAGAAAATACCAGATTCTTTTCTTTTTGGATTTGATTTAAATGAGCAGGCAATTTTAAAAACACGCGAAATACAAGGTATAACAACAAAAAAAGTTGATTTTCTTGATTATGTTCTGAATGCTTACGAAAATTCTTTTTTATCAATTGAGCAGGAAAAATACGATATTGTCATCGCAAATCCACCTTATATTCGGACTCAAGTTCTTGGAGAAAAAAGATCTCGGAAAATTGCAAAAGATTTTTCACTGTATGGCAGTGTTGATATTTATTATGCTTTTTTGAAGGGTATATATCGTGTTTTAAATAACAATGGAATCGCTGGAATAATTATCTCAAACCGTTTTATGACCGTAAAATCGGGAAGAATTGTTCGCCAAAGACTTTTGGAGCATTTTGATATTTTGAATATATGGGATTTTGGAGATACAAAGCTCTTTTCTGCCGCAGTTCTCCCGCGGTATTGTTGTTGCGTGAAAAATCAAGAATCGGAAATATAACCCCTAAAATAACAACAATTTATTCAACAAAAGAAAAATCAACTGCCACTTTGAATAATATCTTTGAAAGCAATTTTGATAACGGCGTTTTCACAGTTGAAAATACGAATTTCAAAATCCAGACTGGAATACTTGATACAACAGGAGATGTCTGGAAAATAAAAACAAATGAGAATTCTGAATGGCAAAAAACTGTTGCGTTCAACACGGTTTTGACTTTCGGAGATATTGGAAAAGTCAGGGTTGGAATAAAGACCACAGCAGATAAAGTTTTTGTAAAAAAGAATTGGGAAGCTCCGAAACCAGAACTTTTAAAACCTTTGGTAACTCATGACGATGCAAGACGTTTTAAGTCATTGAAACCGACACACAGCGTATTGTATACGCATGAAATAGAAAACGGGAAAAAAGTTCCTGTTGATATTGAAAAATATCCAGTTTCTGAAAAATACTTACTTAAAAACAAAGAGATTCTATCAAACAGAAAGTATATCCAAAGATCGAAAAGAAACTGGTATGAAATTTGGGTTCCTCAGCAGCCTGACAACTGGAAAAAGACAAAATTGGTGTTTCCTGATATTTCAGAAAAACCGATTTTTTGGATAAGATTGGAAGATGAGATTATACAAGGAAACTGCTACTGGCTTATTTCTGATAAAAATGATGATGACCTTTTGTGGCTTGCTATGGGAATTGGAAATTCTACCTTTATTGAAAAATTTTATGATGTAAATTTTAACAATAAGCTCTATGCAGGGAGACGGAGATTTATGACACAATATGTGGAGAAATTCCCATTACCAAATCCTGCGTCTGAAAGTGCGAAACAAATAATTCTACTTGCAAAAAAGATTTATTCTTGCATAGATG
Source organism: bacterium (assembly GCA_963648145.1). GTDB lineage: Bacteria > Spirochaetota > Spirochaetia > Treponematales > Treponemataceae > Treponema_D. Next base: position 7,102 of record CAVJCY010000106.1, read on the forward strand.
TAGAAAATACAGTTGATATGCAATCCAAATTAGACAAACTTGTATACAAGGCATTTGGTTTATAATAAATTCGGCGGTAATAGTATTTGAATTTTTTTATTAATGACATTTCCTCCAAATTGCAGAAAATTATTAAAAAAGTCTTTGCCTGTCGATAAATACAGACCTTTTATTGTTATGAAAGAATTGCTGATGTCTGCATCAAAGATTGCATAGCGAATATCACACTGTCTTATTTTCATACCAGAAAGTGTAAAATCGCAAAATTCCTCGCTTGACGGCGCAATCAAACCCAAATCTATTGTTGGAGATGATTGCAGTTTTAATTCTAAAAGCTGGTTTACAATGTCTGGAAATTGCCCATTATCTTCGTATTTTTTATATCCAAGAGTCCTGCAAACGGCTTTTTGCAAAATCACTCCGCGATTTCTTTCTTGGTCTGCGCCAGGATTTTCAAACGTTTGACCTACCAGTGTTTGTAATTTTTTATATAACGCTGAAATTGAAAGCAGGTTTTCTATGCAGGGAATATAAAATTCCATTGTTGTTGTTTGCGTTTAACCGTGCTTGAAATTTTTGTGTCAATACTCATGTTGTATCGTAATTTGACAGTTGTGCGCCAGTTACAACAACAACATTTGTCAAAACATCATTTTCTTCCCGAATAAGAACATATCTTCTTGAATGATTTATTTCTTCATTCCAAATCTGCAAGTTATTGCTCTTTTGAATATATGTGTCAAAATTCTGTCCTAAAAAGCGCGGTTGGGTCTTTAAAAAGGTCTTTGGAACAGGATAGCCAAGTATCTCACAGATTTTTGATTTTACAACTTTTGAGCGCGTTCTTATGGCAAGCCTTTTGTGGTAAATCCTATTAATCCGTTCCGCAAGATTATTTCCAAATCGTCATTTGGAATGAAAAGTTCCTCTGAAACAGAATCATAGATAGAAAGTCTGCTGTTTTTTATTAGATTTGTATAAGTGTTCACGCTTCCTCTTTAGCCGTTAACAGTTCTTGGATTGTCATGTTCATAAAATTTGCCAGTGTATTTAATGTCGATAAAGTCAAATTTCTTTCGCAGCGTTCTATTGAGCCGATGTAGGTTCTGTGAAATCCAACTAAATCAGCAAAAACTTCTTGTGATATTTTTTTATTCTCGCTGAATTGCTTTATATTGTTCGCTATGATTAACCTATAGTCAGATTTGCTCATTATTTTATATTACAATATGATGATTATATGTCTACAGATTTTAAGTAGCAAAGCAAAAGCTATTGCTTTCTGCGCTATAAAAAAATTGGTGTATTACGTTTTTCACTAGTTTCCCTCAAACCACTCTTTGTTATATGATGGTCGTCTTTTCCTGACAGAAGCACATTCGTAAGATTCGCGCATGACATCGCTTGGAAAACAGAAGCATGGATTGCCGATAATCCTGACCACATGATTCATTTTAACGGCGATAAATTTATTGGTCCGCATAAGTGATTTTTTTTCTTTATTCCCCGTAAATTGCACGAATCTGCGAAAAAGCTGCTTCGAACTGCTCTCTGTTCTT
>CAVJCY010000107.1:0-8384 GCA_963648145.1 bacterium
ACTTTATTTACTTCTACAGTATAAGCTAAGTACAACAAAAGGACAACAAAAATTTTAAAAATTTTGTTTTTTTAAAGCTTTCTTATCTTAGGCAATTTTTCAAAATTAGAAATCAAATTTCACGCAAAAAAAATGGCAGCGAACTTTATTGTCCACCGCCATTTATGTAAGTCAAATCTGCAGGTAAGAAGACTATGCTTTCAATAATTTATTCAGACTCTTAACAAAATCTGCAGGTTCTGTAAGCTGAACACCAGCAATCAAAAGTGCCTGATCTAAAAGAACTGTACTGTAATCTTTAATCAATTCTTCATCAGAAGTTTCTTTTACTTTCAAAAGAATCGGGTGACTACCATTTACTTCCAAAATAGGTTTAATTTCAGGACCTGTCTGCCCCATTGCTTTCATCATCCTTTCCATCTGATAAGAAGGATCGTTTTCATCAACAACAATACAAGAAGGATTGTCACCATTCAAAGTTTTAGAAAGCTTTACTTCCTTTACTTTGTCGCCAAGTGCATTTTTGATTTTTTCTACAACAGGTTTGAATTCTTCTTCCTTCTTTTTTGCTTCTTCCTTGTCACCGCCAAGATCTTCATCAGAACCAGCACGATTTACGGCCTTTAATTCAAAATCCTTGTATTTTCCGTAACCAGGGAAAACAATTTCGTCAATATCATCATCAAGAATCAGAACTTCAAAACCTTTGTCTGTGTAAGCTTTTACCAGAGGATTTGCACGAAGATTTTTTTCATCACTGCCAGAAATATAGAAAATAGACTTCTGATCAACTTTCATACGCTGGACATAATCTGCAAAACTTGTGTAATTATCATCACCAGTTCCGCTTGCATCTGTAGATTTGAATCGTACAATTTCTGCAATTTCGTCCCGATTTGCATAATCACTGTAAAGACCTTCTTTTATTGGACGATTAAAGTTCTTTACAAACTTATTCCATTTTTCAATAGCCTTCTTTTCCTCATCAGAACGTTTATCAGATTCTGTTTTACGTGCCTTGTCCGCAGCATCTCCCATTTTCTTGAATTCACTCAGCAATTTTTTTACGGACTGAGATTTTATAGTTTCAAGAATTCTGTTCTGCTGCAAAATTTCACGGCTTACATTCAAAGGCAAATCTTCAGAATCAATAATACCTCGTACAAAACGCAAATAACTTGGCAAAAGTTCACGATCATCATCAGTAATGAAAACGCGTTTTACATAAAGTTTCAGACCACTTTTATAATCTGCCTGATACATATCAAATGGCGCATTCTGAGGAATGTAGAAAAGCGTTGTATATTCCTGAGTTCCTTCTGCGTGAGTGTGAACATAATGCAAAGGTTCAAGACCGTCGTGACCAATTGTCTTATAAAATTCGTTGTAATCTTCTTCTTTCAGTTCAGATTTTGGCTTTTTCCACAAAGCAGAAGCCGAATTTACCTGATCAACCTTACTTTCACTGCCAGTTTCTTTTCCCTTGTCATCATATTTTTTCTGTTCATAGTGAAGATAAATCGGGAACGCAATATGATTTGAATATTTCTTGATTAATTCTTCAATCTTCCAGCGACTTGCATACTCTGTACTTTCATCATTTAAATGCATTTCAATCGCAGAACCGGTCAATTCAGGCTTATCAAAACCGTATTTTTTTGCTGCATCAGAATCTGCGGTAATTTCTTCCAAATCATAAGAATTTGTACCTGTACTTGACCAATGCCAGATTTTTCCGTCGCCAGCAGCCTTTCTGGAATAAACATCTATTTTGCTGGCAGCCATAAATGCCGAATAAAAACCAACACCAAACTGACCAATCAAAGAAGAATCTTTTGCAGCATCACCGCTTAATTTTTCAAAAAATGCTTTTGTACCAGAACGAGCAATTGTACCAAGATTATTTGCAAGGTCATCATCGTTCATACCAATGCCACAGTCCTGAACAGTCAGAACTTTGTCTTTTTCGTCAAAACTAATATCAATTCTTGGAGTAAAAGTAATGCTCTTGTAAGCATCATCGGAAACAGTCAGATACTTTAATTTGTCCAAAGCATCCGATGCGTTAGAAACAATTTCGCGAAGGAAAATATCCTTATTTGAATAAATAGAATGAATTAATAATTGAAGAAGTTGATTTACTTCTGTTTTAAACTGATGTTTTGCCATTAATTTCTACCTCTTTTGTATAAAATTAATAACAAATTCCATCTTTAGACAATAAAAAAAGGATTCTGCAATTTTTAGGTAGTTTAAACAAAATCCTTTTTTTACGGGCGTACCACGTCGGGCACTATATTGTAAAATGTTTCTATGTCACGATTTTTTTTTATGTTTGTGGAAAAATGGCCCGCCGTGTCGCGCTTTTCGCAATTCCACTAGCGTTTCAAAGTCCTCAACGCACAAATTGTGCGTTTCCGGGCTTCCACTTCGTTTGCTGAAGCAAACTTCGCGGTTGCTACAATCGCTTACGCAAAGTTAAGGGAACCACTAAAAATTGCAATTTTTAGTGGTATCTTTGAAAATGCGATGTTTTAATTCGTGCTATATCAATGAATTAAAACTTGCGGTTTCTCTAAATAAAGCATTGTAAATAATTTTTTAGAGATACCCTTAATCAACGAACATAGAATCAATTTCTTTTTTGTAAAGTTCATTAATTCTAAAGCGCATAATTTCCTGTTTTGCAGAAAGTTCAACACCAACTTCAAATGGTTTTGTAATAAGGACAAATTTTGCAATCTGTTCAAAGTTTTTAAATCCGTTTTTGGCACTAATCAAAGTTGCAATTTCCACAGAATAAAGTTTTTGAATTGGTTCACTCAAAAGCAGATTTTCAAAAGTATCGTACTGAAGTCCGTTTTCTTCTGCATAAGATTTTACTTCTTCGCTATCAACCAGAATCAAAGCACCAAGAACTCGTTTATCCTGACCAACAACAACGGCCGCAGAAATAAATCTTGATTCCGTAAGTTTCATTTCAATCGGAAGAGGTTCAAGGTTTTCGCCACCACTCAAAACAATTGTATCTTTTAAACGACCTTTAATTTTTAATTCATCGTGAATTGTCATAATTGCAAGATCACCGGTGTGCAACCATCCGTCCGGAGTAAAGGCATCCTTTGTTTTTTCAAGATTTTTGTAATAGCCTTTCATTACGGTAGGACCTTTAATCTGTAATTCGCCTTCTTTGCATCTACCAAGAACATAACCTTCCGGATCACAAATTCTTGCCTGAACCTGTCTGATTGGCGAACCAATTGTTCCAAAAATCGGGTTTGCAAGCGGACGCACAGAAATAATTGGTGCAGTTTCTGTCATTCCATAACCTTCTACAAGTTTTACACCAATTGACCAGAAGAATTCATCAATAACAGGAGAAAGGGCTCCACCTCCAGCAATTCCAGCACGGAAATTCTTTCCAAGCATAACTTTAATTTTTCTGAAAACAAGCAAATCTCCAAGCCAGTAAAGTGGCCACATCAAAGTCCACGGAATAATGCAGATAATCCACCATAAAACTGTGTGGTATCTTGAAAAACAAGGATTTTTATCAAACATTTTGCGCTGCATTCTTTTATGAAATTTTGCAACATTTGTAAAAAATCTGAAGATTTTATTTGTAAGACCGCCAGCCTTACGCATTTTTTTGGTAACTCCGTCGTAAACTGCTTCAAAAACGCGCGGAACAGCCGGCAAAAGATGCGGATTCATCTTGTTCATATCCGTAAGAAGAATTGAACCTATCGGTTTTGAATAAACAACAGTTCCTGCCTGACAGAAAATTACATATTCAACTTCGCGTTCAAAAACGTGCCATACCGGCAAAACACTTAATGCTTTGTCACCAGGATTTAAGTAAATTCGTTCCGGAATTTCATCAAGCTGTGCAAGGAAATTCTTGTGAGTAAGCATTACCCCCTTTGGAGTTCCTGTTGTTCCGGAAGTAAAAATAATTGTTGCAAGGTCATCAATTTTGCCTTTTTCAACTTCGGCTTCAACTTCGCCTTTGTGTTCAATACGCCACTTTTGACCTTCTGTAATAAGATCTTCAAAAAATAAAACAGAAACGTCAGCATTTTTTGCAACTTCAAGAACTTCCGGTTTTATTTCTTTTTCAAAACTGATAACAGTTTTTATACTAGGAATTTTTTCTTTTAAAGTGACAATTTTATTAACTTGGGAATTATTTTCGGCAATTATTAATTCAGATTCCGTAATAGAAAAGATTTTTTCAAGGTCGATTAATGTTGCATCACAACCTCGTGGAACATCAACTGCACCAACTGCCATAATACCAATATCCGCATGCTGCCATTCTGCACGGTTATCAGAAATTAATCCAATCGGCTGTTCTCGTTTTACACCCATTTTTAAAAGAGCAGCACCAAAATCAAGACCAAGCTGCCACATTTCGCGATACAAAATCGGCTGAAAATTACCGCCCTTAATTCTCTTATACTGAGCAACAATTTCCGGGTACTGTTCAGAAACATTTTTAATCATTTTTGGAACAGTCGTGTTTTCATCAAAAAGCATAATTACCTCATAAAATAAATGACATTAATTATTATTTTTGTCATCAAAAAAATTATAGATTAAAAAGTCTATTAGAACAAGTGCAGGAAAAACAAGAATGTTTTAGGGGAAATTGTCCCGCTAGTAGTCTGACAATCTTATACAGCGACTTTACTCTTTTTTCTTTCGGCCACGTTTTTCGCTTAAAGTGAAATATGTAAAGGGAACCTCTAAAAATTGCAATTTTTAGGTAACGAAAGAAATTTGTTGAAAAAAATACAGCTTTTAGAACGGGTCTACAGGAGCCAGATTCCTAGTTGTAAGAGACTTTTTATTCCATTAAAATAAGTTGCAAAAAAAGGGAGTGCTAAATGATTTTTTCGCCAATTGAAATTGAAGAAACTGTAAATATGTTTATGAGGCAAAAGCTTGATGTCCGCTGCATTACAATGGGAATTTCTCTTTTGGACTGTGCAGATTCAGATTCAAAAAAATCCTGCACAAAAATTTATGACAAAATTATGAAAAAGGCAGGGAATCTTGTAAAAGTTGGCCAGGACATAGAAAAAGAATTTGGCGTTCCAATCATTAACAAACGAGTTTCTGTAACTCCGATTTCGCTTGTTGCAGGTGCAAGTAATGCAACTTCTTATGTTGAATATTGCAAAACTCTGGACAAGGTTGCAAAAGATTTGGGAATTAACTTTCTGGGTGGTTTTAGTGCCCTTGTTCAAAAAGGAATTACCCCGGCCGACCGCATATTAATTGATTCAATTCCAGAAGCCCTTGCTTCAACCGATTTTGTTTGTTCTTCTGTGAACGTAGGTTCAACAAAATCAGGAATTAATATGGATGCAGTAAAAATGATGGGCGAAACTATAGCAAAAACTGCTGAAATTTCTAAAAATAACGCAATCAACGGTTGTGCAAAATTGGTTGTATTTTGCAATGCACCGGAAGATAATCCGTTTATGGCGGGTGCTTTTCACGGTCCGGGAGAAGGCGACGCTGTAATTAATGTTGGTGTTTCTGGTCCTGGTGTTATTCTTGCCGCCGCACGCGATTACAAAGGCAAACCAATTAATGAACTTGCAGACGGTGTTAAAAAAATGGCATTCAAAATTACACGAATGGGTCAACTAGTTGGTTCAGAGGCGGCTCACAGACTTGGAGTTGATTTTGGTATTCTTGATTTGAGTCTTGCGCCAACACCTGCAGTCGGAGATTCAGTTGCTCGCATTCTTGAAGAAATTGGACTTGAAAGTTGCGGTGCACCGGGAACAACAGCTGCACTTGCAATGCTCACAGATATGGTAAAAAAAGGCGGAGTTATGGCTTCTACAAATGTCGGCGGACTTTCCGGAGCATTTATTCCGGTTTCTGAAGATGAAGGAATGATTAACGCCGTAAAACAAGGTTCAATTTGCCTTGAAAAACTTGAAGCAATGACTACCGTTTGTTCGGTTGGTCTTGATATGATTGCAATTCCGGGCGATACACCTGCAACGACAATTTCCGGAATTATGGCTGACGAATTTGCAATTGGAATGGTAAATAATAAAACAACTGCCTGTCGTCTGATTCCCGCACCTGGCAAAAAAGCTGGGGATTGGGTTGAATTTGGTGGGCTTCTTGGCGGTTGCCCAGTCATTAACGTTAATGAATTCAGTTGTGCAGATTTTATCAACCGTGGAGGCCGAATACCAGCTCCGATTCACAGTTTTAGAAATTAGTCTTTTACGGGCATTCTGCAAAAGTCTTATATGGGCACCTTTAAAAATTGCAATTTTTAGAGGTTACCTAATCTGAAAAATCCCGACGACTACAGTATACTTCCGGTAGTCTATCACAAAGATAAAAAAAGGACTAAAAAATGACTGCAAAAATCATAATACTTTTTGCAATTTCCCTGATTATGGGCGGTGCTTTCTGCGCTACCGGAATTATTTTCCGTACCCAGAAATTTTTAGACCGCCTGAACGACGCTGCCCCTGTCAAATCCCCGGAAAATTTCAAAAAAAATCAAACACGAGCAAAAGGTTCGTCTACCGTCGCTTTCGTAATCGGTGCAATTACAATTTTATGGGGTTTTATTCTATTGTTTTTCCCGCAATTAAAAAGCGTCCTCACAATAATTTACATGATGTGCCTTGTCACTGCGTTTATTTTCCTCACAATTGTCTTTAAATAAATTTTCATAAGGGCGCCTCCCCAGGTGAACCTGGGGTCGCAGTACTGCGGGCTCGGCTATTCGCCTCGGTGCTACGCACTGGCAGTTCCTGCCACCCTCCGTGTTGCTGGCGCTTCACACTTTACAAAAAAAATCTTGCATTGTTCCATAAAAATTATTACCTTTAACACCATGAATCCGCAGGATTTTGAATATTTAGCAGAAAATTTAGATACATCAGGCGTTTTTGGCTGCGATTCCAGTCTTACAAATATTTTCCTTTACGAAAAACAATACGGAATTTCCACAAAAATAAGAGAGAATATTTTTTTCAGAACATATAATCAAAAAAATCAGAAAAGTTATGCTTTTCCCATTCCGTTAAAAAAGGCCTCGCAAGATTATTTAAAAACGGCACTAAAAATCATTTTACAAACGGAAAATCCCGCTCTGTGCTTAATTTCCCAGGAACAAAAAAACAAAATTGACGAAATTTTAAGAAATAATTTTCCAACATATCACGTAGACTGGAAAACCGACCGTGCAGACGCAGATTATATCTACCTTCAAAAAAATCTTGCAGAACTTCACGGAGACATTCTTCAAAAAAAGAAAAATCACGTTTCAAAGTTCCTGCATACCTACGAAAATCAATGGACTTTTAAAACTTATCCGGAAAATGACATTCTTCAGGACATTCTTGTAACAGAACAAAAGTGGCTGGAAGAAAAAAATGTTCAAACCGAACCGTCACTCCTACAGGAACAAACACTAATCCAAAAAACTTGCGAAAACGCTGCAAAATTAAAAATCCGTGCGGCAGTCCTTTACGTAAATAGTACCCCCATAGCAATGACAATGGCCTCGCCAATAAACAATACAGTGCTAGACATCCATTTTGAAAAAGCCTTGTCCCCATTTTCAACAAACGGAGCCTATGCCGCAATCAACAATTTTTTTGCAAAATCCGCACCGGACTTTTTATATTTCAACCGCGAAGAAGATTTAGGAATAGAAGGTCTGCGCAAAGCAAAACTTTCCTATAAACCAGAAATCCTTCTGGACAAATTTTACGGAAAAATAATTTCTGAAAAAAATTAAAGCGGTAAAGGAAGAAAAATACAAAGAAATTCTTCAGAAAATTCCTTTAAAAAAAAAAGAAATCCAACTTACGCTGGATTTCTTTACTTAATTTTGGGCCATCTAAGACTTGAACTTAGGACCAAAGGATTATGAGTCCTCTGCTCTAACCACTGAGCTAATGGCCCGAATGTTCTACCAAGATACCAAATTTTTGAGGTTTGGTAAAGTAAGGGGAACTGTTTTTGATAAATCAAACTGAACTGGCACTTAACATCGACACTTTCTTTGCTTTGAAAAGTTTATTTACGAGGTGAGTGGATTTTTCCACACAGTCTAATACATCGTTTTGTATTTACTCCTTAAAACAAAAATCTGCTAAAATTCTCTTATGGGAAGATCTTTAAAAGACAGAAAAATTGAACTGAGGGCATCTGGTAAAAAATCAGTTACAATGCTTTATTTAGAGAGACCTGCAAGTTTTAATTCGTTAAAATACCACGAATTAAAACATAGCGTTTTCAGAGTTACCTCTGAAAATTGCAATGTTTAGAGGTTCCCTTATAATAAAAGTATGAATATCCGGAAACTTCCAATCGGCGTACAAAACTTTGAA
>CAVJCY010000108.1:0-8189 GCA_963648145.1 bacterium
TTTAGAGATACGTGCGAGTTTTAATTCGTTGATATAGCACGAATTAAAACATCGCGTTTTCAGAGTTACCTCTAAAAATTGCAATTTTTAGAGGTTCCCATAAACAAAAGGTAAAGGAGTAAAAATATGGCTGGAAAAATTATTGGTATTGACTTAGGAACAACAAACTCTTGTGTTGCCGTTATGGAAAACGGTGAACCGGTTGTTATTCAGAATTCAGAAGGCGGACGAACAACACCTTCCATTGTTGGTTTTACAAGCAAAGGAGACAGAATTGTTGGTGCTCCTGCTAAAAACCAAATGGTTACAAACCCTAAAAACACGGTTTATTCTGTAAAACGTCTTATAGGTCACAGATTCAGTGAATTGACTGGCGAAGCTGCAAAACTTCCGTACAAAGTTGTTGATCACGGCGAGGATGTTCGTGTTGAAGTTGACGAAAATGGAGCAAAAAAACAGTATTCCCCACAGGAAATTTCTGCATTCATTCTTCAGAAAATGAAGAAAACTGCAGAAGATTATCTTGGTCAGGAAGTTACAGAAGCCGTTATTACAGTTCCTGCATATTTTAATGATGCTCAGCGTCAGGCTACAAAGGATGCCGGTAAAATAGCCGGTCTTGATGTAAAACGAATCATCAACGAACCTACAGCGGCTTCACTTGCATTTGGTTTTAAACAGGACTCTGATAAGGATAAGACAATTGCCGTTTATGACCTTGGAGGCGGTACATTTGATATTTCTATTCTTGAACTTGGGGACGGTGTATTTGAAGTAAAATCAACAAACGGTGATACACATCTTGGTGGTGATGATTGGGATCGTGTTGTTATCAACTGGCTTATTGATGAATTTAAAAAGGATACTGGAATCGATCTTTCTGGGGATCCTATGGCAATGCAGAGACTTCGTGAAGCTGCAGAAAATGCAAAAATCAGTCTTTCTAACCAAACTACAACAGATATTAACCTTCCGTTCATTACTGCTGATGCAAATGGTCCAAAACACTTGCAGAAGACACTTACACGGGCTCAGTTTGAACAGATGACTGACAGCCTTTTTGAGAGAACAAAGGAACCTTGTCGTAAGGCTCTTGCAGATGCAGGAATTACCGCTGATAAAATTGACGAAGTTCTGCTTGTTGGTGGTTCTTCACGAATGCCAAAAGTTCAGGAAGTTGTAAAACAGATTTTCGGTAAGGAAGGAAGCCGTGCAGTAAACCCTGACGAAGCAGTCGCAATTGGTGCTGCAATTCAGGGCGGTGTACTTGGCGGAGATGTAAAAGACGTTCTTTTGCTTGATGTAACTCCACTTTCACTTGGTATTGAAACAATGGGTGGCGTTATGACAAAACTTATTGCACGAAATACTACAATTCCTACAAAGAAGAGTCAGGTATTCTCTACTGCTGCCGATGGTCAGACTGCTGTATCAATTCACGTACTTCAGGGTGAACGTGAAATGGCTGATCAGAACCGTACACTTGGACGTTTTGATTTGGTTGGTATTCCAGCTGCGCCTCGTGGAGTTCCTCAGATTGAAGTTACATTTGATATTGATGCCAACGGTATTGTTCATGTTTCTGCAAAAGATTTGGGAACAGGTAAGGAACAGCACATTCAGATTACTTCTTCTTCAGGACTTTCTGAAGCCGAAATTGACAAGATGGTTAAGGATGCAGAAGCAAATGCCGCTGCAGATAAGGCAAAACGTGAAAGCGTTGACGCTAAAAACGAAGCTGACAGTTTGATTTATGCAACAGAAAAATCTGTAAAAGATCTTGGCGACAAGGTTGATGCAGCGGAAAAACAGAAGATTGACGATGCTGTTGCAGCTCTTAAACAGGCTTTGCAGAGCGATAATGTCGAAGACATCAAGGCAAAGACAGAAGCTTTGAAACAGGCTTCTTACAAGATTGCCGAAGAACTTTATAAACAGCAGGGAGCCGCTGGTGCTGCCGGTGCAGGTGCTGATTCTACTGCCGGAGGTAACAGTGCCGGTGGTAATACTTCTGGTAACGACGGCGACGTTGAATACGAAGTTCATGATGATAAATAAGTCTGAATCTTTTATGAGTTTCAGAGGAGCGTAAATCGGTAAGCGCTTAAAGAACGGTCCTGTCAATTGTAGATGGGACCGTTTTTTGATATTATTACTGTTAGTTTTTTATTGATGGGACAAAATATGGCAAAACGAGATTATTACGAAGTTTTAGGCGTAGAAAAATCGGCAAGTGCTGATGAAATTAAAAAAGCATACAGAAAACTTGCCGTAAAATATCATCCAGACAGAAATCCTGGCGACAAAGAAGCTGAAAATAAATTTCGTGAGGCAACAGAAGCTTACGAAGTTCTTTCTGATGAAAAGAAGCGGCCTTTGTATGATCAGTATGGTTTTGCCGGCGTAGACGGAATGAATCAAGGTGGTGGAGCGCAGTATTCACACGCGTTCCATGACTTTAGTGATTTGTTTGGTTCTGGCGGTTTTAGTGATATTTTTGACAGTATTTTTGGCGGAGGATTCAGCAGCAGTTCTGGAAGTTCATCTTATGGGCACAGTGCAAAATCGCCGTCGCAAGGTTCCTCTTTACGCTATGATTTAAATATCAAATTCAACGAAGCAGTTTACGGAACAAGTGCAGACGTTCATTTTAGTCACGATGAAGTTTGTGATGTTTGTAAGGGAACTGGCGGTGCAGCCGGTGCAAGCAGAAAAACTTGTCCTGTTTGTGGCGGTATGGGGCAGGTTAGAAGGGGGGGAGGATTTTTCACAATTACTCAGCCTTGTACAAATTGTCACGGAAGTGGCACTGTTGTTGATAAACCTTGTACTGCCTGCCATGGAGAAGGAATCCAAAAGAAAAATAAAACTGTATCGTTTAAAATTCCAGCCGGCGTTGATGACGGTAAACGAATTGTAATTCGCGGAATGGGCGATGCCGGAGAAAATGGTGGTCCAGCCGGTGATTTAGTTGTAGTTCTTCACGTTAGCGAACATCCTAATTTTGAGCGAAGCGGAAATGATTTGTACTGTGCAATTCCAATTTCTGTAACTCAGGCAATTCTTGGCGCGGAAGTAAGTCTTACTGGTCTTGACAATAAAAAGATTACATTGAAAATTCCGGAAGGAACTTCTAACGGAAAGCTTGTGAAAATTTCCGGAGAGGGTGTTCCAATTTCTGGTTCTTCAAGGAAGGGCGACCTTTACGTAAAACTTATGGTTCAGGTGCCAAAGAGGATAAATTCAAAACAGAAAGATCTTTTGAGGCAGTATCAGGAAATTGAAAATCCGGAAACTGAACCAGGACTTTTGAATTTGCAAAGCCTTAATTCATAAAATTTTTAGAATTTTACTAAAAATGCAGACTCCGCTGTGAATAATTCCGGCGGAGTTTTTTTATTTTGGAATCTCTAAAAATTGCAATTTTTAGGTAACTTTGAACTTTTACGAATAATTTCTTTTGCGCAAAGGATTGTAGCAGCCGCGAAGCGGGACTTGAGCAAACGCAGTGCCATTGTTCTGGCACGGAGTGGGCAAGGCTGGAGGCGAATGCCGGAACTGCGGAAAGCCTGGCCGGCACATAGTGCCGAGTGCGCCCTGGTTAGAAATAGCTTTGAGTTTCAACTTTTTGGTGAATTCTGCCGATACTGTGTTAGAATAGTAATGGGAATCCTCTAAAAAATGGTGATTATGGTTTTTAGAGATGCCAGACATTAGACTTAAAATCCGAGGCTGCCATGTTTAAGACTCAAAAAAAAATTATAAGAATTGTATCTAACGTTTTAGCGATAGTCTGCTATGTTGTGCTTACGCTGCTTCTTTTGCCACTGAAAAAAGACGGTGGATATTCTGTTTATTCGTTTATTGTTCCTTCTTTTTTGTTTCTTGTAATAATTATCTGGGTGAATCGTGTTATAAATTCACTTATTGCAAGGTCAAGGCACAATACTCTTGAATCTGGCGAAACTGTTCTTTTGAATAAATTTATTGACCGGCTTCGTTTCTGTTACTCTCTTGACGATTTTTATTCTGCAATTACGGATGTTCTTGAACTTCAGGGCGACTGTTCGGCAATGCTTATTGATAAATCTAAAAAATACATTCTTTACAACAGCCCGAATAAACTTACAACTTCTGATGCTACAAGAAATAAAATTGAACAGTATTATGATGACAGATGGGAGGACGGTTTTTATTTTATTGACCGTCACCTTGGTGTTACCACAAAATATAAAAAGGCACGTGGATTCTTTATGAATTATCAGAAACAGCATTTTTATGTATTCTGCCGTTATACAAAACTTTTTGATCTTGATGTTTACAATCAGCTTTATGAAGAATATAAGCGTTTTATTTCGCGAACTAAGACAATTATGACTTTGTCTGAAATTTCTGCCACGACAAAGGAATGGGAACAGCTTGCCATTACCCAGCAGTCTTTCCTTCCGCAGAAGATTCCTAATATTCCAAAACTTAAAATTGCGACTTACTATCGTCCGCTTGTAAACGTATCCGGCGACTATTTTTCTATTTTGCCGATTGATTCTTCAAAAACACTGCTTATGCTTGGTGACGTTTCCGGTAAAGGACTTCCAGCCGCTCTTTTGATGGGGTTGGTAATGAACACAGTACGAATTATTGAAAACAAGGAAGATCTTGTGGGCGTAATTAATGCCGTGGACAAGGCTATTAAAGGAATGCACCTGCAGGATAAATATACAGTACTTTTCTTGGGAATTGTTGATACTGAAAAAATGAAAATCCGTTACATTAATGCTTCTATGTCTGATCCTATTATTTTGTCGCCATCTCCTGATGGTTACAGAATAAAACCGCTTACTTCTAACGCTTCGCTTGTTGGTATTCTTGATATGGGTGATATTGAAGTTGCAGAAAAACGTTTGTTCCGCGGTGACACGATTCTGATGGCTTCGGACGGTGTTTCTGAAGTTATGGATGATAGTGGCGTTGAACTTGGCGATACTGATATTTATCGAAAAACTCTTGTTGCCGGGGCAGCAAAAACTCCACAGCAAATGGTTGATGATATTGTTGATTTGATTATGAAGTATAACGGCGATAAAAAACTTCACGACGATGTTACTATGATGATCGCAAAGGTAGGTTACTAGTATGGTTTACGTAGTTTTAAATGCTCTTTTATTAGTATTTTTAATTTATTTCAGTCGTTATTGTGACAAAAAAATTAGATCTGACGCTTTTGAAGTTGGAAATTTTGCAGTTTCGTTGCTTTTTGCATGCATAGAGTCGGCAATTTTTCTTTTGACTCTTATTTTCAGAAAAGTCTGGGCAGATGCATTTATTACACAGGCTTTGAAACTTGTGTTTATGTTTGATGCTCTGTTCTTTATTTCTATTTCGTTCAGTTTTATTCAGTTAGGTCAGAGAAAAAAGCACACGGCATTGAATAACTTTATAAAAATTCTGATGTTTGCTTTTGCAGTTTTCCTGGTTTACTTCAAATTCAAAGGCATTTCAGTTGAAGTTGATCACGGAATTGTTGTTCAGTCTGAATATCTGTTTATAAAATCTGTAAGAACTTTCTTCCCATGGACATGGAATACGGTTTATATGTATTCTTTCCGATACATTTTTCCGGCAATTGGTTACATGCTTTTGGTATTGATGCAGGAATACAAGGCAAACCAGCTTGCAAGGTATCAGACAACATTGGCAGGTGGTGGACTTGCTATAATGTGGATTTCTAACTGGCTGATTCAGATTATTGGTCGTGTAAGTCCTGATTTTACGTTCCTTTATCTGTATTCATATCTTTTGATGATTACAGTTATGTTTACTGCATGGACTAAGGCGAATGTTCCTTCCGGAAGAGGTTTTTGGGTTTCAGTTTTAAAACTTCTTGTCTGTTACGCTCTGCCGGCAGCAATAATTGGTGCCTATGCTTATTTCTTCCAACCAAAAGGAAATATTTTCCTGAATGAGCTTTTTGTTGCATTCTTTGCAGTGATTTCTGCGATATTGATTATTTACAGTATCTGGATTAACGAAAAATTAAGTTCTTCGCGTAAAATTTATACAGCGGATTATGCCCATTCCCTTGAAAAAGATCTTGCATCAATTGATTATTCAGATGCCGAAATGGATGCAATCACTAATAAAATGCACGAAATTTTAAGGCGAAATCTTGAAACTTCCTCCATGAATGTTTACATCCTGTCTGGAACTGGTGAAGTTTCTACTGCTTATTCTTCTAACAATTTAAATCAGACAGTAAGAATTGATTCCACTATGTTTGAAACTCTGCTGAACGTAAACCGCTCCGTAGTTGTTTATTCGCAGATAGAAAAAGACCACTCCTATGCAGATATTCAGAAACAACTTGAAGAATTTATGGACTATGCAAAGTGTGATGTTCTCTTCGTTCTGAATGAAGGTCACAACATTTTGGGATTAATTACCTTAGGAAAGAAAATCAACGGGGATCATTACAAGGAATATGACTACAATGTTTTTGAAAAGCTTTATTCATACTTTTTCGTATTTGGTTACTTTATGCGTAATATTTCTAACAAGGATGTCCTTTCTGTCGTAAACCGCGAACTTAGGATGTCATCTCAGATTATTACTTCAATTCAGGAAAATGTTGATAAAATTGAAAGTGATAAAGTTGACGTTGGTTACTTGATGGTTCCTGCGCACAATATTGGTGGTGAGTTTATTGATTTGATTCGTTTGACAGACACGCGCCATCTTTTTGTAATCGGTGATTTGAGTGGACAGGGTATTGCCGGTTCTATGAACATGGTTATCTTAAAGTCCGTAATCAGAACTTTCCTTGCAGAAACTCATGATTTTAAGGAACTTGTAGTAAAAATTAACAGTTTTATTCGTGATGGCTTAAGAAAGGGTACAATTTTTGCAGGTCTTTTTGCGCTTGTTGATTTTGAAACTGACACAATGTACTACATAAACTGTGGAGTTCCGGCATTGTTCCTGTATACACAGGTTTATAACAATGTTATCGAGATTCAAGGTTCAGGTCATATTCTTGGATTTGTAAAGGATTTAACGCCTTATGTCAGTGTTAAGACTACAAAATTCAATCAGGGAGATATTATTCTTACTTGTACTGATGGTTTGATACAGTCACACTCTCTTCGTGGTGAAGTTTTTGGAAAGGAACGCGTACAGCAGGCAATTCTTGATAACTCAACTTATCCGGCTCAGCGAATGGCTCAGTTTACTTTTGATAATCTTAAGAAATTTATGTCAAAAGAAATGGAAGATGATGTAAGTATCCTTGTTTTGAAGTATGGTAAGGCAATGAAAGCTGAGGAAGAAGAACCTTCTGTTGAAGAAAATCCTGCAACAGAGGGAACTTCAGAAAATCATGAAAATCCAGAAGTTCCAGAATCAGAAATTGCAGAAAATTCAAATGTTGAAGCAAAATCAGAACCTTTAACCGAACCAGAACAGAATCCTGTGACTGAAGATATTTCATCAGAATCTGATTTTTCTGTAGAAAGTGAAAGTTTTGAAGAAATTGCTGATGAAGTTACGGCAGTTGCAGAAGAAAATTGTTCTGCAGAAGAACCTGTTGCCGAGGATAAAGACAAACCTAAAGTTGAAATTCATCACGATGCAGCACCGTCAGGATTTGATATGTCTGAACTTGCAGATCTTGATGATTTATTAAAAGATGCAGGACTTTAAAACAGATTTTACGGAGGCTAAAAAATGGAGCAGTTAACTGTAATTGAAAAAGAAGGTGCAAACTATAAACTTTACGACCTGGAAGGGGCTCTGAATGCTTATACAATGGGTGAATTTCAGAAAAAACTTTGGGAGGATGTTGCAAAAATCAATGTTGTTCTTGATATGTCAAAAATCACGGAACTTGCGCCCTCTGGCATTGGTGTTTTGATGGCCGCGTTTAATGATGCAGAGGAGGCTGGAACAAAACTTTATTTTATGGCAATGTCCAACGAAGCGTCTATTGCAATAAATAATACAGGATTTAAAAATCTCTTTAATATTATTACTGCGGTTACGGAGATTAAGTAAAGGTCATCTCTAAAAACTTTGTCTTTTTGATAAGGGCATCTCTAAAAAAACATTTTCAATGCTTTTTTAATGATGCCTTCGAGTTTTAATTCGTTAAAATACAACGAATTAAAACATCGCGTTTTCAAAGATACCTCTAAAAA
>CAVJCY010000109.1:0-8146 GCA_963648145.1 bacterium
GAATTAAAACATCGCGTTTTCAGAGTTACCTCTAAAAATTGCAATTTTTAGAGGTTCCCAGTAGAACTTTTTTATGGAAATTGATTTTTGTGCTGATTTTGAAAAGAAGATTTTTTCTCAACTTGTAAAACTCACAGGCTCTAGCAATAATTCTCTGCCTTCAGATTTACGTCTTGGTCTTGCCGTCAGTGGCGGTGCGGACTCTGTTTCTCTTTTTGTTTCTGTAAAAGAGATTTGTCATAAGTTGAATATTCCTCTTTATGTTGTAACCGTAAATCATAATATAAGGGAAGCTGAAGAAACTGATGGTGATGCTGATTTTGTTCGGGAATTATGTGAAAAAAAATCGGATTTTGCTGTTCATTTTTCGCTTAAAGTTTTGGAAAGAGGATTAGTGGCGCGGACTGCGGAAGAGCGCGGTGGCGGAATTGAAGAAGCGGCGCGGTTCTTGCGTTATCAGGCTTTTGAAAATTTTATAAATGAAAATCATCTTGATTATCTTTGCCTTGCTCATAATAAAAATGATCAGATTGAAACTCTTTTGATGCGTTTTTTACAGGGAAATGGACTTGAAGGTTCGTGTGGAATTTCCGTAAAACGAGGAAAAATTATCCGGCCGTTGCTGGAAATTTCACGCGAAGAAATTGAAAAATATCTGAAAATTAAAAAAGTCACGTGGCGGACAGACTGTACAAATTATGATACTCAATATCTTAGAAATAAAATTCGACTAAAACTTGTACCGTTTTTGACTGAAAATTTTACGCCTTGGCAGAATGCTTTAATTCACGGAGCAAAAAAAGCTGAAATTGATTGTCAGTTTATAAATTCTCAGGTCAACATTGCGGAAAAATTGGTTGATAATAAAAATTCTGTAGAAATAAAATCATTTTGTGCCCTTGATGATGCCGTGAAATATCGTATTTTACTGCGCATGTTTAATAATGCTGGAAAAAATAACCGGGTGCCTTCTGTGCTCGTAAATGAAATAATTTTTCAGCTGAAAAAAGGTGTTGTTAAAAAATATTATGGAAATACGGAAATTATTTGCGACGGTGGCAGACTTTTTATAAAAAAATACACTAAAACTCAAACTGATTTGTGCTTTTCTGATATAATAAAACAAGATGGTGTTTATGAATTTCCCTTTGGAGTGATTTCTTCCGTTCAGGAGGGCTTTAATCAAAATGAAATTGAACTTTTGTGCGGTCAATTTTCTGTCAAGCTGAAGATTTCTTATCCTTTTTGCATAAGGAACTGGCAGATTGGGGACTGCATTAAAACAAAGTCTGGAAATTATAAAAAAATTGCAGATATTTTTGCAGATTGGCATGTCAGTTTACAAAAACGTTCAATGATTCCTTTAGTTCAGGAACTTGAAACTGCAGAGCAGGAAATTCTGTGTATCTTTGGAAAACCTGCCGGGTTTTATAATTGGGTCGTAAATGAAAAAATTAACAATTAATGTTTTTATGCTTTTTTTGCTTTTTGCAGGTCTTTACGCACAAAAGGCAAATCGTAATACGGCAGTGCGCTGTTTAAAACTTGCTGAAAGTTCTTTAATCGGTCAGAACTGGTCGGCTGCGTATGAACAGGCGGAACTTGGTCTTTCGTATGATGATTCAATTTCTGATTTATATTATGTAAAGGCGGCTTCGCTTGCTCATTCAGAAAATTCTAAAACTAAACTCATAAAAATTATGAATCAGGCATTTGAAAAAAATGATTGGGTTGATTATTCAAAAAACGGCGCACGGATTTTACTTGCAGATTTACTTTGTGATACCGGTTCCTATGAAGAATCTTTGAAAATTCTTGACGAAGCACCCTTTATTTATTCTGCAGATTCGGAATTTATACGGATAAAAAATTATTACAGAATTGCAACTCATTCATCTTTAGAAAAAGCTCGTGACAAAATAGAAACTTCTCGACGGGTTTATTCTTCGGATTCAAGATTTCCGCAGATTTTTTTTATGTTTGAATTTTATTACAAAATGAAAGCGGAATTTTCTGATGAAAATTTTAGTGTGCCTGCAAAAGTTCAAAAAATTGCAGATTCCTATATCATAAAACTTCCGGACTACAAAGGCGAAAATTCGGTAACGGAACTTCTAGCTTCGTTTTTTGCAAAAGAAAATCTTGCACAAAGGCTTATAAAGGCAATCGATTCTAAAAATCAGACAGGAAATCCGCTTTTAGCACTTGCCGGACTTCAAACAGGACTTTATTCACAGCAAAAAGCTTGTGAACTATTTTTTGAATTATCGCAAGATAATGTAAGTCTTTTTTATCTTGAATGTCTTGCAAAACTTATAACGGAACCTGCGGTGCAGGAAATGCTTGTTGAACGCCTTACAAATTTTGGCGGCATGGTTTTAATTGACGAAAATGGCGATTTACAGAATGAAATGACTGTAAAATATCTTCTTGGCCGCCCGCAAAGCGTAAATTATGATTCAAATAATGACGGCGAAAAGGAACTTTACGCACTTTGTGATAACGGTGCTCCATATTATATTCTTTTTGATAACTCTGAAATTGAATTAAATTATGATGTTTACCCTTTGATTAAAAAAGTTTTATTCAAAAATAATAATTGTGCCTTTAATTTTCTTTATGATGATTTTGAATATTCGCCGCTGAAAATGACACCTGATTCTGTGTTAAAAAATTACGGTCTTGATTTTTATATTCCGGAATTTGTGCATAATTCTCAAATTTTTGATTATCAGAATCTTTCAAAAATGTGTACGACCTTTGAAATTCCTGTAACTGAGCGCGAAAATGCAAAAATTGTCTATACAATGCAAGATGGTGGTGCGGTTTTCGCTGATTTTTATGAAGGCGAAAAACATTATGCGTTTGTTGATTTTGCTCACGGTTTGCCTTTTAAACGTTTTGCAGATTATGATGAGGACGGTTATTTTGAAACTGTAGAAACTTTTGATGTTTTGTCTGAAAATTATAAAAATCAAGATTCAGAACTTTTGGATCCTAAATATATGACTTCGATTTTTAGTGAAGCCGCAAATGGAACGAACATTGTTTTGAAAAAAATCCAAATCGACAGAAATCAAAATACATTTTTTGAATATTCTGAAGAATATCTTCCGGAAGAAAATACGAAAATCTGTTATTGGGACGACAATGATGACGGTGTTACCGACTGTAAATATACTCGCAGCGGTTCTGCGGATAATTTGCGAGAAGAAACGGTTTATTATAAAAAAGACGAATCGGAACTTGTTTGCGTCACTTCGCTTAATTCAATTCCGTTAAAAATGCGTTTTGAGAATAAAGAAATGATTATATTTTCGGGTAAAAATCAAAATTTTTACTGGATAAATGATGAAGGGACTTCAAAAGCGGAAGAAGAAGCCTTAAAATTTGCGCAATCAGGTGTAATTCAAGGCAATGTTCAGATTATAAACACTGACAGTAGCAGAGTGCTTATAATAAAAGTCGGTGACAATTATTTTTGCAGAATGCTTGCACCACAAGATTATTATGATATTGAAATTACCAATCCGGAGACTAATGAATAATGAAATTAAACAGACTTTTTTGTGCGGCTATAATAGTCCCGTTTTTCTTTATATCCTGCACTTCAATACAGCAGCCTCAGGAAGTTTCTGGACCGCTTGATTATTCTGATGAAAATGTAAAAAGAAGTGAAATTGCAAAGATTCGCGAACTTCAATTAACTGAACCTGTAAAAGCATTATGGCGTGCCCATCTTTTAAATGATGAAAAAATCATTACAGAATGTACAGAACTTTGTAAAAATAAAATGAACGAATATATAACGTCAAATGACGTTTTGTCAGCACAAAGATATTATTCTTCTCTTGTGGCTGCCGGTTGGGACGATGAAAAATCAGTTCGGTTGCCACAAATAAGCGATGTTCCGGGGCTTGCTCTAGAAAATCCTTATGCGCCAAAGACAATAGAAGACTGTATGAATACGACCGTCACAATATGGGTTGATCGTGGCTGGAAAGTTACAAATGGTGCCGGTACAGTTGATATTGTAATTGGTTCGGGATTTTTTATTGACCGGCGTGGCTATTTAATTACAAATCATCACGTAATAGAATCAATGGTCGATGGAAAATACGAAGGTTACACAAGACTTTACATCAAGCTTCTTTCTGATCCTGATACAAAAATTCCTGCAAAAGTGGTGGGCTATGATCCTACAATGGATCTTGCCCTGCTGAAGGTTGAAATTACGCCGGAATTTGTTTTTAGTCTTGGAAGTTCTTCTGATTTACATATTGGCGACAAAGTTTCTGCGATTGGAACTCCGGTTGGACTTGAAGGTACGCTTACTTCGGGTATTATTTCTTCAACAGAACGAAAACTTTTGACGTTAGGCAATGTTTTTCAAATTGATGCCGCGGTAAATTCAGGAAATTCCGGAGGTCCTTTGATTGACGAAAAATTGAACGTCCAGGCAATCGTTTTTGCCGGAATGGCTCAGCTTCAGGGCTTGAATTTTGCCATTCCCGTTGAATATTTAAAGCAAGAACTTCCGCTACTTTACAATAATGGGGAAGGCGGGCAGGTTATGCATTCGTGGACAGGCTCTTACGGTCACACAAAACGAACTGGAAATAAAAAAACTGGGCTTGAAGTTCAATATGTCATGCCCGGAGGTTCTTCGTTTATGACGGGATTGCGCGAAGATGATGTTATCACGGCAATTGATGGCAAAAAAGTAAATTCTCTAGAGGATTTTCAATTCATTATGCTGGCTCTTCAGCCTCAGTCTATTGTTCGCTGTAACTATCTTGATTCAGAAGAAAATGAAAAATCTGCGCTCCTTTATCTTGATATTCGTCCAGAGCAGCCGTTGAAAAAGATATTTAGTTCAGATTTCTTGAATAATTCGTTTGTACCGATTGTCGGAATGAAACTTGTGCGCAATTCTACAGAATCGCGAAATTCTTATGCTGTTCAAAAAGTAATAAAAGGCAGTATTGCAGATCAGATGAGTTTTTCAGAAACTGATATAATTATTGTGCGCGAAGTGAAATTTGATGATGAAAATGAACAGTTTTATGCTCAGATTTACTGCAAACGCAAACAAAAAGGCTTTCTTGATGCTTCTCTCGTGGTTGGTTCATCTTATGATTCGCCTTATTATTTTTAAAAATTAAATCATACGGAGTTTTTTATGGATATGAAATATAAGCGCAATTTTTGTATTGTTGCACACATTGATCACGGAAAATCAACACTTTCTGACAGACTGATTCAAAAAGCAAAAATCATTGATGACCGCAAAATGGTAAATCAGATTCTTGATAACATGGATATTGAGCGTGAACGCGGAATCACAATAAAAAGTCAGGCGGTAACAATTCCTTATCACGCAAAAGACGGTCACGATTATGAATTGAATTTCGTTGATACTCCCGGTCACGTCGATTTTTCTTACGAGGTAAGCCGTGCAATTGCCTCTTGTGAAGGTGCCCTGCTTTTGATTGATGCAACTCAAGGCGTTGAAAGTCAAACCGTAAGTAATATGTACATGGCTTTGGAACAGGATTTGATGATTGTGCCGGTAATAAATAAAATTGACCTTGCAAGTGCAGATGTTCCTTCTTGTTTAAATCAGATTGATAAAGAACTAGGTCTTGATTCTTCCGAAGCACTTTTAGTTTCCGCAAAAACCGGCGAAGGTATAGACGAACTTATGGAAGCAATTGTTACAAAATTCCCGGCGCCAGACGGAAATCCGGACGGAAAACCTGCTGCTTTAATTTTTGACTGCCATTATGATGCCTACCGCGGCGTAATTGTTCATGTTCGTGTAATGGAAGGCAGATTTAGAACAGGCGATGCAATCAAAATGATGAGCACGGGAACACAGTACAAAGTTGAACAATGCGGAGTTTTTAAAATTGATTACGAAGAAACTGGCATTCTTGAAGCCGGCGATGTTGGTTATATTATTTCCGGCCTTAAAACTGTAAGTGACGTAAAAGTCGGCGATACAATAACTTCTGTAGAAAATTCTTTGGAACAGCCGCTCCCTGGATTCAAAGAAGTAAAACCTGTCGTTTATTCTTCAATTTACCCGATGGATTCAAACGACTACGAAGAACTAAAAAGCAGCATGGAAAAATTAAAACTGAACGATGCAAGTCTTGTTTACGAAAAGGACAATTCCCTTGCGCTTGGAAATGGTTTCCGTTGCGGGTTCTTGGGACTTCTTCATCTTGAAATTATCCAGGAACGCCTTGAACGCGACTTTGACCAGGCTGTAATTTTTACCGCGCCGTCCGTTCGTTACAAGCTTGAACTTACAAGTGGCGAAGAAACTTATATTGATAATCCTTCCGAATATCCACAGGGCAGAATAAAATCTGCGGAAGAACCTTATATCAAGGCCTCTGTAATTACTCCTGCGACCTATCTTGGTTCAATTATTGCACTTTGCACAGAAAAGCGTGGAGTTCAGACAAATATGCAGTACCTTGATGAAAAACGTGTTGAACTCACTTATGAAATGCCT
The DNA here is from genome assembly GCA_963648145.1 of bacterium. Taxonomy (GTDB): domain Bacteria; phylum Spirochaetota; class Spirochaetia; order Treponematales; family Treponemataceae; genus Treponema_D. Next base: position 6,527 of record CAVJCY010000109.1, read on the forward strand.
CTTGCCGAAGTTCTTTTTGATTTTTACGACAAATTAAAAAGTTACAGTCGGGGCTATGCTTCTTTTGACTACGAAGTTATAGGTTACCGTCCGACAGAACTCGTAAAAGTTGACATTCTTTTGAACGGTAAAATGGTTGATGCACTTAGTCAGCTCACTTTTAAGCAGAATGCTGTTGATCGTGCTAGAAAAGTCTGTGAACGCCTCAAAGATGAAATCAGCCGACAGCAGTTTAAAATTGCAATCCAGGGTGCAATTGGCAGTCAGGTAATTGCCCGCGAAACCGTAAATCCAGTGCGTAAGGACGTTCTTGCAAAATGTTACGGCGGTGACATTACCCGAAAGAGAAAACTTCTTGAAAAGCAGAAAGAAGGTAAAAAACGAATGAAGATGATTGGCGATGTTGAATTGTCTCAGAGTGCTTTTCTCGCAGTTCTTAAAGAAAAGGAAGAATAGATTGTTGGGAGCCTCTAAAAATTGCAATTTTTAGAGGCAACTTTGTATTGCTCCGCTGTGTTCCGGGGCAGTTTATTTACGCTTCGCGGGTGTACGCGTTGCACTAATTTAGGATTTTCAGAAAAAAATCAATTTGTGTCCTGATTCTGTTTAAAAAACTCTGACTGTATTGGAAAATCCAACCGTCAGGAAAATGAAGATAAAGATACTCTCGCTTTTCTGCGGTTTTTATAATTTCTTCCTTTAATTTTTCTTCATTAAATTCAGTTTTTTCAGTTAAAAGAGATTTTAAATACAAAAGAGCATTTTTTTCCTGTAAAATCCATTTTTCTGTATCGTAAAAAATGGAATCATAATTTCCTTTGCTATTGTCAAAATCATTTTTCGCATTAAAATTGAAACTTTCCGGCAATTTTCGTTCAATTTTCAGCGGAATTCCACAAATTCCGGCATCAAAAAGATTTTCAGTTCTGCAAAAAAATGAATTAAAAAGTTCAGAATATTTTTTCATAACCGGCATTGTATAAAAAATATTTCCGCATTTGTCCGCAAATTTTGTGCTATGAATATTAAAACAAGACCCGTAATTTTGAATCGGATTTAGTTTTGTATTTGTAAACATTCGTGTTTTGTGAGCTAAAGTACCTTTTGCGTGGGTTTTTCCGGCAGAATAAGAAAAATCAAGACCAGTAACATAAACCGGCACGGAAGAATTTTGTCGAAATTTTAATGCAAAGTAAACGGCGGTAAGCCCCACAGAACCAAACGGCGGAATTGAATGCGGAATTATTTTATTTTTCAGACAGTTTTGTAAAAAATCACAGTCAGAATAAAGTGTCGTAAAAAAACTTATTTTGTTTAATGCAAAAATTTGTGCAAGCGAAGAAACTGCAGAAAGTCCGGCAAAAATATGAAAATCATATACCTTCTTATTTGTACCGATAAACGCTTTTGTAATAACTTGCTGTGTTTCTTCAACAAAAACTCCGTACGGAATAATTTTGTTGGCTAAAAGTGGCTGAAGGGCAGTGTCTGCGCATAAAATACAGAAGGTATCAGAATTTTTTTTCAGTTCAGAAATGGAAAAATCAAGACTTTCGCCGGCACCGCAAACAACAATTGGTTTTGAAATTTTTCCAAAATAATTTTGAATGGGTACGGTTT
>CAVJCY010000110.1:0-8036 GCA_963648145.1 bacterium
CCTGCGCTGTTTTTATGTCGCAAAGTGCATCGTGGGCATTTTTCATTTTTATTCCCAGATGTTTTGCTACAGTAGTAAGACGCTTATTGCCAAGTTCAAATGTTTTTGTAACAGTGTCATATTTTTTTGCTAATTGAGTTTTTGTAAAAGCATTATTTTTCTCAGAAAGCGAATTTCTAAATTTTCCAAATAACTGGAATATTTTTATTAATTCTGTTGTTTCATAATCATACATCATTCAATTTCTCTCATTTATTCAATCAGCGCCAATTGGCGCTAATTAAAAATTGTTACAGTTTTACAACACAGACTTTTTGCAGTTCTTCCCTGCCTTTTATAGCTCAGGACTTTTTCTGCAGCCTTTTTTTTAGTCAGGCCTGCATCTTTTACAATCCAGAAGTTTCCTTCCAGAACGCTTACACGGTAAAAAAGAGTTTTTGGATTGTACGGTAACGGTTTATGATTCTTTATCCGCTCCACATCCTCTGCACTGTAAAGTCTTCTATTGCCCTCCTTACCGGCAGGTTTTATTTTCAGCTGTCCAATTTTTTTAGTAACAGTTTTTTTATTAAGTTTCACTAATTCAATGATTTCCTTCATTGAGTACAACTCTTTATTTGTTTCCATTTTCCACTCTCCGGTTTTTTCGTTCCTTCGTTTCTTCGTAATTGATAAACATCCCGCCAAATCCTGTAAAAAATAGTAGAACTACAAAAACAAGACAAAAAAGCATTAAAACAACTTCCATAAAAATATCTCCTTAAATTAGCGCCAATTGGCGCTAATTAATAATTTAATTTACCCTTATAAAAAAAACAGAATTCGCTAATTTCAATTTTTCCAGATTCCATTTTATTCATATTTTCAATTAGTATTTTTCTTTACTCTTTATAAATAAAAAAAAGTAAGTTTTACATATCCCAATCTTTTTCATCAACAAGCTCTTCAATAACATAACGGCTGAAAGATTTATGCTTTTCAACAGCCTGCTTCTTGAGGATATTAATTTCTTTTTCAGACCCGCTTATAGAAACAGTCTTAAACGTTTTCTTATTCGGATTCGGCACAGCACAGGGCTTTCGCCCGGCACCATCACGTTTTCCACCCCAAGAACGTTTCTCTTCTTTATCCATAAATTCTTTATATATCAAACATCAAAATAAGTCAACTTGAAAAAAGCTAAATGAATTTAATCAAGATTTCTACCGAAATATAAGGTACCAGGAGTATGTCCAAAGTGGTACCCAACAAAATAAGCAGGTATCGAGATAAGTTATTGTGCAGCAATGACTTACGACAAAAAGGTATCACTTTCTTTATCTTGCCTATCGGACAAATAAGGTAGCTCAACGATACCTTCAAAAAATCAGACCTTATATGCAGAATTTATTATCTGCATACAAAAAAATTAGCGCCAAATGGCGCTAAAAAGGATTTACTGCGATTACTCAGAAAAGAATAACTAACCAAAATGCAATTAGCGCCAATTGGCGCTAATTAGAAAAAAAAGCAGAAGTATTTTGTTTAATCAGAAATGCTCCGGCCAGAAGGCTGCGTTTTCTTTGTAATGGGCTGCGTTTTTTCAACAGAATTTTCTCTTTCATTTTCTACTTTAAAAACAATTTTGAATTTATATTTTTCCAATACTCGGCTGTATTATCATCTTTTAATTCGACAGGAATAAAAGGTTCTTTTTTCTTAGAAAATATTTTATCTGTAAAGGTAATTTTCTGTTTCTGATAAAGTCCAATTTCAACTGCCCGGCTCATAAAACTTTCGTACATCGCCTCATCAAAAAACATTAATTTTTCAACAGGTTTAACACATCTAAAATCGCATCTTTTGATTGCGTAAAGTGCAGCTTCTTTCTGGCTTTTTCCAGGAAGTAACTGACAGATTCCGCCGTCTTCTGCGTGCATAAAGTTTTTATCGAAAGCATTGTTGTGGTCAAAAAGAGGGTGCATCTCTATCAGTTTTCCATTCTGATTATTCATATAAAATCCCCAGTTACCACCGTGGCGATCGCTGTTGGAAATCAAATAATCAACGACAATAGTTTTATAAAAAAGCTCTGAATCAATCTTCTTTGCAAGTTCTGTAAGATTCATACCATTTCTACCTGCCCAAATATCAGCTTCAACAGAATCTACAAGACTTGTGTTTTTTAGATTCATATTTTCACATCTACAGACAACCAGACCTTCTTTTTTGGTAAGTTCATACTTAACATGAGGAACATTAAAACAGTCTAAAATATCACTTGCAAGGACTTCACGCTCACTTTCGTTTCCGCCAGGAGAATTTGCCTTATACAAATAAAGTTTACCGTCTTCACAATACCAGGCCTTGGCATAGGCTCCCTGACCTGTAAGTTCAGGTGTCTGGATTTTTCCTTTTATTTTTACGGAGCTTCCAAAAAGACCTATCTGCTGCAAAGATTCATTCAAAGGACTTGAGAGCAGATTTACTTCATTCCATTTATCGTTTTCATTTTCTGTAATCCAGTAGGAATCAGCCGCGGAAAGAGCCTTACATTCAATCATTGCCTTAAATCGGCTTGCAAAATCATTTCCCTGTTTTATTCCAAGCTGATTCATAATGTATTTAGCATTTTCCCGGCGGACACTGATTGAGCGGTTTGTAAAAAAACTTGCCATAAGTTCTTTATTATCAAACCAGACATCTACATCTGAAACATCTCTCGTATCTTTTAGCCTGTCTCGCAAAGTGAGTGGTAAAAGTTCAGGATAAAAGATTTCGTAATAGTTTTTTGAAAAATCAAATTTCAAAACATTTATATCTTCAAGTCTTAAATAAATCATCCATCCATTCCTTAAAATCAGTTCTTGATTCGATTTTACCATAAATTAGCGCCATTTGGCGCTAATTAAAACAAAGCGTAATATAAATTATAAGTTACAAAATTATTGACAAGGAAAATGCTTAACGCTATAAAATAATTACCACACGATTTAAGGATTATCTTTGCTCATATTAACTGAAAAACCTTCGGTTGCTCAGTCTTTTGGCGCAGCACTTTCTGTTCCCTACAATAAGTCACTAGGATATTATTCAAACAATCAGATTGAAATTACAAACTGCGTAGGTCATCTCTATGAACTTGCAAAACCAGAAGATTATGACGAATCATACAAACACTGGGATTTTGACCTTCTTCCGATAATACCGGAGGAATGGATTTACAAGAGAAATGAAAGCAATGTTTCTCAGACAAAAAAAGTAACTGCTCTTTTAAAAAAACATCAGAAAGATAAAATCATCATCGCCACTGACGCTGACCGGGAAGGAGAAGTCATTGCCCGCATTGTTTTTGAACAGGCAGGCCTTACAGATATTTCAAACTGCTGGCGGTTCTGGGTATCAGAGGCTCTTACCCCTGAAGTAATCAAAAAAGGTCTTGCTGGATTAAAACCATGGAAAGAATACGACTCTCTTGCAAAAAAAGGATTTGCCCGGCAGCACGCTGACTGGCTTGTAGGAATGAACCTTACTCCTTATGAAACCCTGCTTGCAGGCCATAAGATTACGCTGCCGGTTGGGCGCGTACAGACTGCAATTCTTGCCGCCATAGCACAGCGTAACAATGAAGTAAAAAACTTTGTTCCGGTCCCTTACTATCAGTGCGTTGCCCGCATAAAAGACAACAGCGGAAATACTGCTGAAGCACTGCTTTTTAATCCGCAGAACAAAAAATATTTTTTCTCAGAATTGAATTACTACATAAACAAAGCACATACATTCAGCGAAACTGACAAAACAATTTCTGTAAAAACTGAAATAAAAAGAAAGTCCATAAATCCGCCGAAACTGCTTTCCCTCACAGAACTTCAGAAAATAGCCGCAAAGGAATATGACTATTCTTCAAGTAAAACTCTGGAACTTGCACAGTCACTTTACGAAAAGCACAAATGTCTTTCATATCCTAGAACACCGTCTTCTGTCCTGGGAGATGATGACGTTGCCTTGTTCAAAGAAAAATTTGAACTTCTAAAAAATACTTTTCCTCAGTCAAAATACTGCAACACATCTCTTATAAATAAAGAAAACAAACACATCTTCAATTCAAAAAAACTTGATTCTCACCATGCTTTAATTCCGCTTGCAAAATTGCCGGAAGACGTTACTCAGGCAGAAAAAAATATCTACAACATCGTCTTAAAGCATTTTTTCTTTTCATGTATGGACGAATGTCTTTATGACGAAAAAACTCTCACAATTCTTAACGGAGAATATTCTTACCGTGCAATCATAAAATCAATCGTGCAGGAAGGCTGGAAAAAGGCAGAAAAAGAATTAGCGCCAATTGGCGCTAAAAAGAACAGTAACGAAGAAGATGGACTTCAGTTTTTTGACGAGAAGACCTGCATGTTAAAAAATACGGAAATTGTCAAAAAAATGACCACGCCTAAAAAAGAGTTCACGGAAACATCACTTCTTGCCTTCATGGAAAATCCAACAATGGAAAATACTGACGAAAAACTTGTAGGGCTTGGAACACCGGCAACAAGGGGAAACATACTTTCAAAACTTGAAGAATATAACTACGTCATAAAAGACAAGAAAAAATATTATGCAACCGATAAAGCCTTTTTTCTTTTGAAGCTGCTGTTTAAAAATAAACTGACTGCCCAGGTTGCAAGTATTTCTCAGACAACTCAATGGGAAAAAGACCTTGAAACTTCTCCAAAAGAATTTGAAGAAAAAATCATAGACTACATTAGACGCTGCACAGAAACACATCCTGAAATTGAAAACTACGAGAGGGAAGGTGTCGGGATTTGCCCTTTATGTAAAGCAAAGGTATTTGAAAGTGAAAAATCATTTTTCTGCACAAATATCACAAAAGAGCCAAAATGTTCTTTCATCATCTACAAAAATTCTTTTGGCACAAAACTTTCAACGTCTGACGGAAAACTTCTTCTTACAGGAAAAACTACAGGCGTAAAGAACCTAAAAAGCAAAGCGGGAAAAGCATACAAGGCAAAAATCAAACTGAACACAGAAACTCAAAAACTTGAACTTGAGTTTGTCAATTCGTACAAAAAGAAATCAGCGCCAATTGGCGCTAATTAAGGGGAAATCAAATGAGTTACTGCCGTTACTGCGGAACAGAAATAAATTATACCCGGACAGCAAATGATAAATGGCTGCCTTATGACGTAAGCGGGAATCCTCATTTCTGCCAGGAAGAAAAAAAGAGTCAAAATTCAGGACTTATAGTCTGTAAAAAATGTGGAAAACCAACATTTAAGATGAAAGGCAAATTAATTGACTACTCAACACTGAATCTTCACGAATGCAAAAAAGGTGACATCACAAGGTATCAGAAATTTCTTGAAAAACAGAAAAATGCTCCAGCAAAAACCGTTAATTCAAAAATCAAAAGGACTTCAAAGAAAAAATGACTTATAACCTGATTTTTTCAGATACGAAAATTTCATATCTGATTGCAAAGTACAGAACACTGCAAGAGGCAGAAAAAGCAAGAAATAACATTGCTTACAATACAAATGAATTTCAGTTTGAAAAATTAAAAATATTTTCAGCAGAAGAAGACGAAGAGGTGGTGTATAAAAAAAAATAACACAGAACTTAAAGAAAAACTCCAGAATTACATAAACAATGATTTTACAAGAAACGAAATCGCACAGATTATGAACATCACTCCAGAAATGGTTTTAGTTCTTGCAGCAAGGTTCCAGATAAAAACAGATTTCCGCCATGTAATGCTTCGCCGTGCAGAAAAAGAAGTTCCTGTAGAATATGAAAAACAGGCTGTTTCAATCAACGAAATGAGCGAAAAACTGAACATTCCGCCTTCAACAGTAAGAAAAATTTACACTAAATTCGGATTAAAAAAAATCCGCAGACAGCAGAAATTTCATAAGTATAAGAATCAGGTTCTGACTGAAGAAACTTTTTATTCCTTGCTTAATGAATTAAAAAATTCTCAAAAAAGTCTTGCAGAACTTGCCAGACAATACGGAATCTCAAGGCAGAGAGTCCATCAAATCAAAAAGAAACATTGCATAGCAAGAGAAGAATAAACATCATAACTCCAAAAATTCTACCGCTTCTACCGCTTATTTTCTGGTTCACGGCAAATCAGCGCCAATTGGCGCTGATTACTTTTTTATTGCCGGCGAAAAACAAAATATGTAAGTTTTATAAATAAATAATTTTTAGGACTGAAAAAATTATGGAAATAAGACTTACTCAAAAGCAGGAATACAGAAAAAATCTGACAGTTTCCTGTATTAACGGAGAGCTGACTACAAGGCAGGCAGCAACACGGATTGGTTTGAATATAAGAACAATTCAAAAAGATATTCAAAGATTCAAACAAAAAGGTGACTCTGCATTTATTCATGGAAATACGAATAAAAAGAAAGTTAATCTGAAAAAAGAAGCAGAGAAAAATAAGATTATAGACATCTTTCAGAACACAAGGGTAGAAGAAGTAAATCCATTTGAGGATGTAACTTATACTTTTTTCAAACTTATCCTCAAAGACCATTTCAATATAAATGTCAGTGTAAGTTTTGTAAAAAAGATTCTTAATTCCCTTGGCTATTTAACGCCATATAGTCACAAGTGCAAAAGAAACTCGGCCGTTCACCTTTTCAGGCAAAGAAAAGAACATGAAGGTGAACTTGTACAGGCTGACGGAACTCCTTACGACTGGTTTTCAAATGGACACAAATATTGTATCCAGGGTTTTGTCGATGATGCTACCGGTTATCCTGCAGGTCTTTATATGACTTTAAACGAATGCCTTTTGGGATATACGGAAGCGTTCAGAAATATGTGTGCTGAACACGGATTACCGATGCAGATGTACCCGGACAAAGCAGGCGTGTTCTTTGTAAATAACTGCAAAAAGAAAGACGAAAAACATCTTACCCAATTTGGTGTAATGATGGAAAATCTGGGAGTAGAAATGTTTCCGGCTCATTCTCCTCAGGCAAAGGGAAGGATTGAAAGGTTCTGGCAGACAATCCAGCACCGACTTCCAACGCTTTTTAAGCTGAGGGGAATCAACACAATCGAAAAAGCAAATGAATTTTTACGAGATGAATTTCCCGCAATTTACAGAAAATGGTTTCCTGTAAAACCAAAATCCGATGAAAGTTATTTTGTAAAGGCAGATATGAACAAAATCAACAGCATCTTAAAAGCAACTTTCCCAGGTCATATAGATAAGTCTGGAATCTTTTTATTAAAAGGCTACAGATTTTTCTGCCCTGAACTTACAGACAAAAAGATTCTTATTCATCTGAATGAAAAAGAAGGTCTATGGGTAACTGAAATAAACGGTACAAAAAGATATTCCGTAAAACTCGTAGAAACAGATACTTCAGGACTTATGCCGGAAGTAATGAAAGATTTAATAGACAGAATTTTCCTAAAAAACGCCAAACCAAAATTCCGGGAAGTCTATATTGATATAGATGATGTTGTTCTGTCTAAAATAAAACCCAAGAAAACCGCTTAACCATTTTTTTATTAGAAAATAATTCTCAGAAATAGCCTTCAAAAAAAATACATTTTGAAGGCTATGCGGCATTTTAAATAAACTATCAAAAAAGTCTGAAAAAATAAGATTCATTCCGTCTTTTTTCTTCTGAAAACAAAAAATCTTTCGAAGATTCATTCAAAATCGGAATAAATGCAAAAAAATCATTTTTTTCAGCGAAAAATTAAAAAGTTGTTGACAGGTTGTCTGCATATAGTTCAAATATCTTTTTGCGTCATTGTTTATATTTCCTTTAAATGATATATATCCGTCCGCACGTGCCAATTTTGCAGAACTTGCCAGCTGTTTTGCGTCCGATTTCTGCATTCGTGTTTGCAAATAATCTGAGTTTTGACCTGGCAAAAGCCACACGATATTTCCGTTTACAAGGCACTTTTGAAGTCCTGTCTTCTGTGAAATCTCGCCGACTTTATAACGCTTGGCGTCTTCCGTAAGTAGTTTTGCTCTTGCGATGTCAAAGACTGTTCTGTTCTTTACG
>CAVJCY010000111.1:0-8026 GCA_963648145.1 bacterium
GCTACCGTCTGCCAACAGAAGCCGAATGGGAATGGGCAGCCCGCGGTGGAGAAAACTACACCTATGCCGGCAGTGATACAATAGATGATGTTGCATGGTATACAGGTAATTCAGACAGTAAAACGCACGAAGTAAAAACAAAGGAATCCAACGGTTACGGCTTATACGACATGAGCGGAAACGTCTGGGAGTGGTGCTGGGACTGGTGTAGTAGTAGTAATACTATTACAACTGACACTGCCGCAACTGGCCCCCTCGTCTGGCTCTTACCGTTGCCTACGTGGCGGTTCTTGGAGCTGCGGCGCGGACTACTGCAAGTTTGTTAGCCGGCTCATTTTCTACCCGAAGTACCGCAGCGGCTTCTATGGCTTCCGCCTTGTTCGCTCCGCGCAGTAACCCTATATGGGTGCAGAAAGAAGGCGCAAGCCTTGCAAGCGGAGCCGCGGTAGCGGGCGAAGCGGCTTGGCTGGAGCATTCTTTCTGCAAAAAATGAGAAAGACTTAAATTGAATGGGGGTAAATAACAAAAATGAATCAGATTGAATTTGTGGATATTGTTTCAAAGCCAGTCGGCATAACTTACAGGCGTATTCAGACTTTAGGAATTTATTGCTGGCAATATGAAAAAACAGAACGCAGGGCAGCATTTTTTCTTCCGCGTCTTTCTTTTAACAGCAATAATGAATATCTTGAGAGTCTGTATCCCGGAATTTCAAAAAAAGATTTGCAAGGCAAAGGAATTTACTCTTCAATATGGAAAATTGCAAAATTCTATAATAAAGTTTCAATCTTAAATCCAGAGGAAATTCTTTATAATGATTTTGCAGCTTTAAGTGCATTTAAATGTTGGGTCGAAAGCGATTTAGATTTAAAAAGAAAAAAAGAAAAAGGCGAAGAAATCTTCCTTCAAATATATGTTCTTGAAAATGAATCGCGTTTCGCAAAGTTTAAGTACACAGAAGTTCAGAATTCAGCTGCCACAATCTATTACGACTGGAGCGAAATTCCTGAAGAATCTGAAGAAATAAAGAGTAAATAAAACGGCATTTTTCAGCAAAACGAACAGGTTTGATGTGTGTTATGAGCAGGGGGGAAAAATAGTTGTTCCCCCTCGTCTGGCTCTAACCGTTGCCAACGTGGCGGTTCTTGGAACTACGGCGCGGACTACTGCAAGGTTGTTAGCCGGCTCATCTTCAACCCGAAGAACCGCAGCGGCAACTATGGCTTCCGCCTTGTTCGCTCCGCGCAGCTCACCCTTTATTTTTGCATACGCGCAGAACCATATAGGGTAAACCGAAAAATGTCGTGCAGATGCAGGTAACTGCAAATGCGAATTATCATTTGGCACGGTGGTATTGGTAGCCCGCACGGAGTGTGGAGCGAAGATTTCACCGTGCCTTTTATGGAAAAATTATGCAGTACAAAACATTTATGTTGCCCGCCAGTGGCAACGAACAGACAGAAGAAACCCTTAATGTGTTTTTGCGGACCCATAGAATTGTAAGCGTCCGCACAGAATTTATTGCCGGGGAAACGCCTTCCTGGTGTGTGCTTGCCGAATATGTTCAGCAGTCAGAACCTTCTGCAAAAACCGCTGGCAAGGTTGATTATATGAAAATTCTTTCGCCAGAAGATTTTTCTGTGTTTTCAAAACTACGTGAACTTAGAAAGGAAGTTGCCGCAAAAGACGGTGTTCCGCCGTTCGTTGTTTTTACAGATGAACAGCTTGCGTCTATTGTAAAACAAAAGCCGGAAAATCTTGGAAAACTCGCTGCAATTCCAGGTATTGGCCAGACAAAAACTGAAAAATACGGAAATTCAGTAATTCAAGTTATAAATGAAACGCACGGCAAATCTCTTTGAAAGAATCTGCGACATACAGAATCTGCACGAGGCCTATTATAAGGCTGCAAAATCAAAAAAACTTACCTCTGAAGCTCTTGCCTTTAATCAAAACTACGAAAATAATCTTGAAAATCTGCGTCTTTCCCTTGTAAACGGAGCATACTCACACGGAAAATACCGGCAGTTTACAATAATTGCCCCAAAAGAAAGAATAATCAGTGCCGCGCCTTTTGCAGATAGAATTATACATCACGCAGTCATAAATGTTTTAGAGCCGGTCTTTGAACGCCAGTTTATTTTTCACACATACGCCTGCCGCAAAGGAAAAGGAACCCACGCCGCTGCCCGTTACGCTTTTAAAAAGGCAAAATCCTGCAAGTACTTTTTAAAACTTGATGTAAAAAAATATTTTGACAGCATAGACCACGAGGTTTTAAAAACCTTGCTTTGCCGGATTATAAAAGACAGATGCTGCATAAATCTTTTGTTCAATATAGTTGATTCGTTTTGCGTCAGTTCTAGTGACAGTAAAAACAGAAAAGGACTTCCAATCGGTAACCTTACCAGCCAGTTTTTTGCAAATTATTACCTTTCGCCCTTAGACCATTTTGCCTTGGAAAAACTAAAGCCTGCCGGCTATGTTCGCTATATGGACGACATTATTGTCTTTGAAAATTCAAAAGAGCAGCTGCGAGCATCTTTTATTGAAATTAAAAAATTTTGTGATGAACGTCTAAGACTTTCCCTAAAAATTCCAGTCTTTGGAAGTTGCAAAGACGGAGTTCCTTTTTTGGGCTGGAATATTTCCTGTAAAAAAGTCGGTGTCCTAAAAAATACAAAAAGACGAATGAAGAGCAGACTAAAACAGATAGAACACGATTTTCGCTTTGGAAGAACCTCTTTTGAAAAAGCAGTCTTGCGCACAGAGTCAGTTTTTGCGGCAAGAAAGTGTTTTTTATAAGGGAACCTACTCCGAAGGACTAAGAATATTTCCCGCATAAATGCTTATAATACAGAAAACTAGCAGTGAAATTATGATTTGCAAACTTAGGTACCCGGAAGTAAATTTCATGGCATTTTCTTCAGTTGCATACATAGAAAGCAAAAAAGAAGTTGGAACAAAAAAGTAAACCAACAGTGCAATTTTTAACTCCGGGGTAAGTCCGATTGTGAGAGAAATTACAAGCAAAACTAAAATGCACAGTACAATTTGAATTCCGTAGCGGAAAGCGGCAAGCTTCAGCCCTTTTTTCAAAACATTCCAGTCAAAAACTAAACCTGCGCCAATGCAAATAAGAATCATCGGGGACAGTGGCTGAATAAAGAAATTTGTGGTTTTTGTGTAAAGCCCGGCAATTTTCGAATTATTGATGATGTCTCCAAGGTGAAATACGGCCCCGATAAATCCAAAAACAACGGCAATAATCAAAGGATTTGTGACGATTGAAATTATGATTTCCTTTTTTGTCATTTTCTGACCGGAAAGGAATTTTAAGCCGGTTGCAGTTACTGTAAAGCAGAAAACTCCGCTGAAGATATCCATCGAAATTATAGAAAACATTGCAGGACTTTTGTTTCCAATCAGAAGTGAAATTAATGCCCAGCCAAAAAGTCCACCTTCGTAAGTGGTCATGGCATAAGGAACGTAACCGTTTATTTCTGGGTCAAAAAATCGTTTAAAAATAAAACCTAGACCAAAGGCTATAAACAGGACAATAAGTTCAATCACAATCAAAAGTATTGAATTTATAGAAAAAGTGCCGTTTATAAGTGTATCAAAAGCCATAACCGGCAGAAAAATGTTTGTAGAAAGACTTTTTATGCTGGAAATTCCGCTGTCCGAAATAATATTTTTTGTCTTAAGGAATTTTCCCAAAGCAATCATCAAAAAAACTGGAATAATAGTTTCTAAAATTGTCATTTATTGAGCCTCAAACAATGTACCTTTTGATTCTCCTGTGGTTAGGTTGATTAAAATATTTTCTGTGGAACCGTTTGCAAGTAAAAGCGGGATTCCGTAGATTGTAGTTTTTTCGGCTGCCTGAATTTTTGTTTCAACTCCGCCAGTGCCAAAACTGTTTGTACTGCCAATTTTAATATTTTTCCTTAATTCAGGGATGGAAGAAACCACTTCAATCAATTTTGAGTCAGGATTTGTCTTTGGATTATCCGTAAAAATACCGTCAATATCGCTAAAAAGAATCAGCAAATCTGCACTCCAAAGAATAGAAGAGAGTGCCGCAAGGTTGTCGTTATCGCCAATAGAAAATTCATCAGTAGAAACTGAATCATTTTCGTTGATGATTGGAATAACGCCTTCGTCAATAAGAGTGAACAAAGTGTTTCTGATATTCAAACTGCGGTGATTGTTTTCAAAATCTTCTTTGGTAAAAAGAAGTTGCCCGATGTGCAGTTCCTGTTCATTAAATGCTTTGCGCCACTGAGCCATCAATTCTACCTGACCAATAGCACAAAGTGCCTGCCTGAAATGAACATCTTTTTTCCGTGCCCATTCGTTTAGTGTTGAAATGCCGGAAACCTGGGCTCCGGAAGAAACAAGAACAATTTGTTTGCCCTGATTAATAAGCTGTTTGCACTGTTTTGCAAAACTTGCCATAAAATCTGTGTTTTGTGTGCCATCCGGTTTTGCAAGCGTGTTTGAACCGATTTTGATGACAATTTTTTTTGCTTTTTTTAGCGTTTCTGCAATTTGATTACTCATTTTTTCCTTTTTTATTTTAGAAATAATATTTTACTCCAACGTCAACCGTGTGTTCTTTTTTTTGCCTTAAACCGTCCTGATAGTAACGCCATGCGGTATAAATTTCAAAAGGACTGTTCAGCATAATTCCAAGTTCAAGATGTGATTCAAACATAGTATTTGGATCGCAGATAATATCTTTAATAGGTGATTGCCCCAGCAAATCTGTGATGTTAATTCTATATTCAAGGACAATTGGTTTAAAAGGATATGATTTAAAAATAATTCCCCAATTTACAGCACTTAGATTTTTAAAACCTGCTGGCGCTCCGTAATAATATGACCACTGACAACTTACTCCCATACTAAAGATGAACGACTGTATAAGTGCTATTTGTCCACCAAGCCTTAAATTTCCTTTATAAAACTGCTGCTCACCGAATGTAAAATAATTCTTGTTTTCAAAAATCGGACCGAAGAACTTAAAAATATAGCCTTCAAATCTTACTTCCGGACTTAAAATCATAGAATTAGGATGATAAATAGCCGCCGCTTCTATATTAAAGCGGAAATCCTTTTGAGGAAATTCCGAAGTGTCTCCAGCTGATAGCGCGTCAATGTAATAATCGCTCGTGGCATAAGGATAGTAGTCAAAACTGATGCTCCAGTTATTTAAAAGTGACATCGTAAAAAACAAATCAAGGAATAATTCAAAAAGTGAATATCCGTGATAAGTTTGCTTTGGTGGTGGTGGCGGAGTTCTGCGTTTTGGCAGATTTGATTTTGACGGTTTTGATGGTGTTGCATCCGGTGGCGGAAGAGGATTTTTTTCCGCTTTGTCATCCGAAGAAAAGTGTGGCGGTGGCACAACTTTTTCTGTTATTGAAGGTGAATTTTCTGAAATTGAAGAATCAGAAGAATCACTTTCTTGTGCAAACATAAATCCCGAAAAAATTGTAAGAATCAGAACGGTGCATAACATTTTTTTCATATAAAACTCCTTAAAAAATTCCGCGTTAGTGGCAGCACAGGAGGTGCTGAATCGCAGTTTTAGAAAAACTGCAGTGATAAAATGGGATTGTTTGAAATGTCATGCTGAATTTATTTCAGCATCTATACTGTACCTAGCCTGTAGATTTCGAAATGAATTCGGAATGACGCTATGAACTGAACTTTTCAGTCAATCCCAACCCGGAAGTGAGAGAGCAAAACTATCTGATTTGGCCTTCGCCGTCTATCAGATATTTTGTGGTTGTCAAAGCTTTTATTCCCATTGGACCGCGGGCATGAAGTTTTTGAGTACTTATGCCCAGTTCAGTTCCAAAGCCAAATTCCCCTCCGTCAGTAAAACGTGTACTTGCATTAACATAGACGCAGCTGGCATCTATGGTTTTCTGGAAGTAAAACGCGTGCTGACGGTTGTTAGTCATAATACATTCACTGTGTTTTGTATTATGAGTGTTGATATATTTTACAGCTTCAGTTATATCAGAAACTGTTTTGATGCAACATTCGTAATCAAGATATTCATAGCCAAAATCTGATTCTGTTGCCTCAATTACATTTTGCAAACGACCGTTAGTTTTTTCAATTTCAGAAAGAATTTTAAATGATTCATAATCCGCATGAAACTTTACGCGACCGGCAAATTTTTCTGCTAAAAGCGGAAGAAATTGACCGGCAATTTTTTTATTTATGACGATACATTCAATCGCGTTGCAAACGCCCGGACGCTGAATTTTTGCATTTTCCGCAATTTTTGCAGCTATTTCCAAATCAGAATCATCATCAATATAGAGATGACAAACGCCACTGCCGGTTTCTATAACCGGAACTTTTGCAGTTTCCACGACCATTTTGATTAATTTTGCACCGCCACGTGGCAAGGCAAGGTCAATTTTGCCGGTTGCAGTTAAAATCTGCTGAACTTCGTCGTGAGATTCGCATGGGGCAAGTTCAATTGCTTCAGGAATTCCAAACCCTTCTGCCTTTTGCGAAGAAAGTCCCTGTTTTATGATTTTTACAATTTCTTTGTTTGAATTAATTGCTGATGATGAACCGCGCAAAAGAATTGAATTTCCGCTCTTATATGCAAGACAAAAAGCATCGGCAGTTACGTTCGGGCGACTTTCGTAAATAATAGCAATTACGCCAATTGGAACACGAATCTGTCTGATTGTAAGTCCGTTCGGAGTTTTCCAACCGCAAATTTCTTCGCCAATTGGATCGGATTGTGAAATTACGGCACGGATACTTGCAATTATGCCGTCAATTTTTTTATTATCTAAAGAAAGGCGGTCAATTAAAGATTCCGTCATTCCGTTTTTGCGTGCAGCTTCAATATCAATTTTATTTGAATCAAGAATTTGCTGACGATTTTTGTCCAAAGCCAATGCAACTGCATCCAAAGCCTTGTTTTTTTGATTTGCATTTTGCAGAGATAATTTTTCCTGACCTTTATGCAAAGTTTCGCAAATTGAATTGAGGTTCATCGTCTTTACCTTCCGAATTTTATTATCGTTAATTTATTTGATTTTTCCATAAAAAGATTTAAAAAAACAAAAACCGGAAACAAAAGTTCCGGTTTGATTGAGCGAATTAGTAATTTGCTAAGAAATACATTCCTAACATCATAGAAAGCCGGCACTTTTCTTCTGTCCAGTCGTTTTTTGTGGGGAGTGATGAAATATACCACCAGAAGATTCCAAATTCTGGGTCAATTCTGATAGTGTAAAGTGAAAATTCAGGAGTATCAGTTTTCTGACCAAACATCAGATAAACGGCCTGATTAATAATTTCCAAAAATAAAGAAAATTCGTCTTTCCAGGTGCATTTTTCCTCTTTAAGAAGTTTATTTAATTTAAAAATAAGCTGATCTTTTAACGCAATGTCAGATTTATCAACCCAAGTTTTCTGAATTAAAAGAGTGAGATTACTCTTAAAACTTGCAAGAAGTTTTTTTACATCAACTTCGTTTTTTGATGAAAAATCATCTGAGGCACCAAAAGCTTTTGCAATTGTGTCTGCCGGTTTAGAAAAGTTTTCCGAATTTTTTATAAAGTCATCTAGTGCTGTAATTGTTTCTGAATCAAGAAACTCAGAAATAAAATCGTTAGAATTTGACATAGAGTTATAATATTTTTTTATGTATATTTTATCAAGTGAGAATCTGACTTTTGCAGAAGATAGAATGCGGCTAGGAGTCTGTTCCCCTTTACAACCGCTCTAAGAATTCTATTTTCCAACAAATTACAGGCATGGAAAAATATCTCCGCGTTTTTTTTATTTTGAAGTGAGTTTTGCGGTTTTTAGATTAAACAGGTGGCTTGTGTTGTAGGAAATTGTTACTAAATCCCATTTAATTTCTATAGACTCTCTTAATTTTCCCTGTAACAAAATATTTTTTTTCGTGTTTTTTCAACGTATAGGGAACCTCTAAAAATTGCAATTTTTACGAGGTAACTCTGAAAACGCGATGTTT
>CAVJCY010000112.1:0-7624 GCA_963648145.1 bacterium
TATCTTTGAAAACGCGATGTTTTAATTCGTTGTATTTTAACGAATTAAAACTCGCCGGCATCTCTAAATATTCATTTCAATGGCACATTTTACTCCAAGCAGAACAAGTTCCGGACAGATTTCATCAAAAATTCCATAATTAGAAAACAATTTTGCAAAACCGCCAGTGCCAAGAATAAAAGTATTTTCGCCATTAAAAATATTTTTTTTGTAAAGATAAATCAATTCTTTCAAAGAACCCGCCGTTCCGTAAAAAATTCCCGACTGAATTGCCTCTGACGTAGTTGTTCCGCACAAATGCTCAGGCTTTACAATTTCAACTGACGGCAATTTTGCAGTCCCGTTTGCAAGCGCTTCCACAGAAATTTTCAGTCCCGGAAGAATTGAACCGCTCAAAAATTCATTGTTTTTCGTGACAAGTTCCAGAGTTGTGGCCGTTCCCAAATCAACAATAATCATATTTATTCCAGGATGAAGCGAAATTGCACCCATCGCGGCCGCAATCAAATCAGCACCAATTTCCCGCGGATTTGAATATTTTAATTTCAGGCCAGTTTTAATTCCCGCCTGAATAAAAAGCAAATCCCTGTCAAAATATTTTTTTATGGCACTCGAAAGTGAATAATTTATGGCCGGAACAACGCTGCAAGCACCAACTCGTTCAATTTTTTTCCAGTCAAAACCGTTTTCCTTCAAAACAGAACGCAAAAAAATCCCAAGCTCATCAGAACTTAAATCCCTTACAGTCGTCTTTCTGAATTGAAAAACAAGTTTATCACAATCAAATAAGCCACCAGTTAATTGAGAATTTCCTACATCAATGGTTAAAGTCATAAAAACTCCAAAATAAGAAGATTAAAAAAAGATTTAAGTCTGTGTCATAGTACCTGTCCTCCATGGATCAAGTCTTAAGAAAGGCTTTTAGTTTCGTAAATCGTCGTCAAAAAGATCGCCGTTCACGCTCACAAATATAAACTTATCATCAGTTTCAATCAAGAGTTTTTAAATTATACGGGCGCTACCTCCGCTACGCTCCGGCCCGGGCTTTTGCGTTATAAAAATGCCCGAACTTTTCAGAAAATTTTATTTTTTTTCGCACTCAAAATAAACCGGACAGAAAATCCCGGGCATTTTTTCCGTCCAGCCACGCTACGCGTGTCCGTCCCGCTTACGCGGCTACTATCCCTAGCGCAAAATAGTAATTTTCCAATACCTTTTTTTATTGCTTCCTACTCTTTCAATAATCCCAGGTACGCCCCTGCACACTAATAATCATTTTTCTAAACTACAGTTCCATTTTTTCGAACCCAAAAAACTGCTTATACCTGTATGTTCCAATTCAAGAAGTGAAATTTTTCTTTCAAGCCCACCTGCATAACCTGTAAGACTACCATTTGTGCCAACCACACGATGACAAGGAATTATAATTGAAATTTTATTATGCCCAACCGCACATCCTACAGCCTGGGCCGACATTCGTGGAATTTTTTTCATTTTGGCAATTTGATTTGCAATCTGACCGTATGTAATTACTTTTCCGTATGGAATCTGCAATAAAATTTCCCACACAAGTTTTCTAAACTCTGACCCGGAAGGATTAAGAGGCGGAGTAAAATCCGGTTCCTTGCCTGAAAAATATATGTCCAGCCAATGGCGAGTTTCTGCAAGAATTTTTGTTTCTTGAAAAATATGTTCACACGGAAGTGTGGAAGCAAAGTATTTCTGCCCTTCAAACCAAACCCCAGTAAGTCCGACATCATCGGCGGCTATTAAGACAGAACCTAAAGGTGTGTTATATTTGATTGTGCAGGTCATTGTAATTTCAAATTTCCTCTTTTTTTGAAACCTCTAAAAATTTCAATTTTTAGAGGTAACCTTAAAAACGCGATGTTTTAATTCGTTGTATTTTAACGAATTAAAACTCGCTCGTATCTCTGAAAAAGCATTGTAAATGATTTTTCAGAGTTGCCCTTTTGTGACAGCTGTGTTCGTTACGCTCAGGCTTCGCCTTCAGTTTTTTTTAATCATCGCAAGGCAGCAAGGTATTTTTCCAGAGCATAATATGTATTCCACATCACAATATCCGGCAATCTTAAAAAGTTCCCTGTATGAGTCTTCCGTAAAATTACGCTTAAAATTTACCCCCAATTTTCCGATTGCTTTTGTTACCTTGTTCTGCTGACCGTTTTTATTTTTTCCAATATATGTTGGAATAATGATTTTTCCGCCAATTTTACAAACACGATCAAGTTCTGCTAAAGCCTCTAGTGGTTTTTCCAAAAGATGAATCACATTAGCAGCAACCACTACATTAAAAGACTCATCCGCAAAATCCAATTTCATAATATCAGCCTTTTGAAACTTTACATGTGTACATTTAGAGTATTTTCTTTGAGCCCTAAAAATCATTTGTTCAGAAAAATCCGTTGCAATAAGACTTTTACATTTTTTTGCAATGTAGCCAGTCAAAAGCCCGGTTCCACAGGCGCATTCAAGGACATCATCATCCAAGCAAATCAGATTTTCCACCACCCGACATAATTTTTTATTAGCCCGTCGGTTTATCACATTTGCAAATAAATCGTAACAAAAAGCAAGTTTATCCCAAATCATAAAGTTGAATTCCGTATATTTTTATCCCTTCAGTCCAATGATATTTCTCTAAAAAAGCATCGAAAATGATTTTTTAGAGATGCCCTAGACAACATTTGTAAATCCCATATTGAAATAGGCACGAATCTTTCCAATACATTTTAAATTGAGTCCATGGAGTAAATTTGTCATGTAGCCCATCTTGTATCTGTGTCTTTTTGACAAAGTTTGTGTTTGCTCTTAGTGTCATCAGAAATATTGTAAATTCGCCGCAAAATGAGGATTTTTAACATCATCACCCAGTCAAACGCTGGCCGCCCGCGCTCAGTTTTGTCTTTTTTTGTCAAAAATTGTGTCCAAAGATTTTCTGAATATTTCCCAATCAATAACACTAATCTCCAAGCGCTGTAAGTCGTTCCAATCTGTCGCTTTCGTCAAAAAATCCTTTCTGCTGTTTCATATTGCCTATTTTAGCAAATTTTGAATTTTTGGGGAATTTTTAGAGATGGTCTCTAGAAAATAATTCTCAATAAATGCAAAAAAATCATTTTTTTTCAGCGAAAAATTAAAAAGTTGTTAACGTCACAAATAGAAATTAGGCAATCCAGAAGACTATAAAAAGGATATTTTCCATAGCCTGCAGCAAGCCCTACCTCAAGCGAATCTTCGAGCCAGTATCCGACTTGTCCACCAGAATTGCCGACGTGATTCCCGAATAAGTTTCCATTTCGCTCACGTGACTAATCATACCGACCATTTTTGTTTCGCCGATTTCCGATAAAACCGCCATGGCTTTTTCCAAAGTATCCGGGTCGAGAGTGCCAAAACCTTCATCTATAAAAAGTGAATCCAACTGAATGCCGCCGCCGTTACTGTTCTGCACAACATCGGTAATGGCAAGGGCCAGACTCAAACTTGCTTCAAAAGTTTCGCCACCGCTAAGGTCTGCTGCATCAGACATTTTTCCGCTGTGGCTGTCAAAAACCTGCAAGTCCAAACCGCGAAGACCATTTCCCCGTCCATCTTCAGGCTTTTTCAAACTGAAAGTAAAACGTCCGTCCGAAATATCATAAAAACGGCTGGAAGCAAAATTCAACACCTGTTCAAAGTACAAGGTCAAAGCCCAGGTTTTAAAAGGCAGTTTTTGAGGATTTGAGCCGTTCAAATTGTCAGACAAAGCCTTGAGCGGTTCAAGTTCCTTTTCAAGTGCCAGTTTTTTATCCTGCTCCGCCTTTATTTTTTCAAAAGTCGACTGATAATCGTGATATTCTGTTTGCTTTGCATTCAAATCATGATTATTTTTTTCTAACTGCTCAGAAATATTTCTTTCTTCCGCCCCAGCATTTTCTAGTTTTTTGAGGATTTCCCCTGCCGGCAAAGGATTTTTCTTTTTCGACGCTTCCACGGCGTCTTTTGCCGACTGCAAATCTCCACAAAACTGATTGTAATTTTTTCGACTTTTTTCCAGCTCAGAATCTTCAATAATATTCTGCTTCACCTCGGCAAGGTCAGCAAAAACCGAATCCGCAATTTTTTCTTCCAGAAGTTTTTTGTCCGCCGCTGCCTGTTTTTCGTATTTTTCCAAATCCTCCTGGTATTGTGTCACAGATTGTTTTTCTGCCGCAAGTTTTTTTCCAGTCTGATTAAAAGAATTTTCCCAGTTTTCAAAAGTCTTTTTTTCATCGGCAATTTTTTCCTGCAAAAACTTTTTCTCTTCCTGCAGTTTTTCAAGTGAATCGCCTGCATATTTTTTCAGCTCCTTTAATTCAGTTTCCACCACAGAATATTCTTTTTCCGCCTGGTTAAATTTTTCGACAACAACGTCATATTCCTTTTTCAGTTTTTCAAGAGAAGAAACCCAGCCCTTTACTTCATCAGATTTTTCTTCCAGTTCTTCAATCTGATTGCAAAAGGAATTAAATTCTTCCTCCACAACCGAAAGCTGGCGGTCACTTTTTATTTTGGAAAGATTTTCTTCATAACCGCGGATTTTTTCTTCTTCCACCGAAATCTTGTTTTCTGTCAACGAAAGTGAGTACTGAATTATTTTGATATTGCCTTCAAAAGTTTTTATCTGTTCGTCAAAATCAAGCAGCCCTTCCGGCTTTTCTGCAATGCGAGGATGCTGCAGCGAACCGCAAACCGGGCAAGGCGAATCTTTTTCAAGACAAAGTGAAAGTGTGTAAGCAAGATTTTTTGTTTCCTGGTCTTTTTTCTTTTGCTGAATTTGGACAAGAGTTTCCTGCGTCCTTTCCAGATTTTCTGCAGTAGCGATTTTTCCTTTTTCAAGATTTTCTTTTTCGCTTACGGCAAGAGCTTTTTTGGAAAGCAAATCATCCCGATTTTTACAGTCGGATTTTTCGCTTTTCAATTCTGCCTTAATATTATTTTTGGAAAGGATTTCATCACTAAGAGCCTGCAACTTTTCCGCCGCAGATTTTCCGCCGAGCTTAGAATTAATTTCTTCCATCTGCCCTTTTTTCTGATTTTTTTCCTGGTCAAAAGCATCACAATTTTTAGCAAGCTTTTCCAGAACCAACTTTTTTTCCTGAGCTTGGCTGGCTTTTTTCAATTTTTCTTCCAAAAGCGAAAGTTTGTTGGAATCATTTTCTGTCTGTTTTTTAAGTTCATCCATTTCATCTTTTTTTGATTCCAGCTGATTGTAGGACTCTTGCAAATCTTCCATTTTATTTTGAGCCCGAGCCAGATTTTCCTTTGCTTCAGAGTGATTTTTTGCAGAAATTTCGTAAAGAGAAATATTTTCTTTAAGACCTTTTGCCTTATCTGCCTTTGCAATTTTCTGATTTAAAGCCACAAAGTCATTTTCTTTTGTCTGAAGATTTTTCAGTTTCTGGCAATTTTCTTCATATTCAACGGCATCATCTTTTTCGTGCTTTAATTTTTCGATTTTTCCTGCAATCTGGCTTTTTTTTTCAATCAAATCTGCAGACAAAGCAGACAGTTTTTTTATTTCTTCATTTTGATTTTTGATTTTTTCTTCAGCATCAGAAAAATCCTTGTCTTTCGCCAAAGTCCCAATTAAATTTGTTACGGTCGTTAATTCGTCACTTTCAGCATCAACCTTTTCCTTAATCCGGTCAGAAATTCTGGAATAAAAATCCACTGAAAAAAGTTTTTCAAGGGTCGTAGTTCTTTCATTTGAAGACTGATGCAAAAATTCCGCAAATTCCCCCTGTGGCAAAACAACAATCCGCGAAAATTCATCCGCACTCAAACCGATAATTTCCTGAATTTTATCATTCAACTCAGAATTATTTCCAATCAACTCCTGAGCCTTGCCATCCACAATTTTTTCAACCACAAGACGCTGGGGTTTTGAAGAAATTTTTCCGTTTCGATTTGTGTAAGAAAAAGGCACACTTCGTTCAATGTGATAAAGCGAATTGCCATTTGCAAAAGTGAATTCCACAAAAGCATCATCGTCTTCTTTTGCGTAGCGGCTTTTAAAATCCTTTACATGACCTTTTCTGTTTCCACGCAAATCACCGTAAAGGGCAAAAGTCATAGAATCAAAAATAAAAGACTTGCCCGCCCCGGTGTCGCCCTTTATCAAAAACATATTGTCAAGTTTTGTAAAATCTATTCTTTCGTCTGCATATGGCCCGATATTTTTCATCCGTAAATTAACTGGTTTCATGATTTTCTCCTACAACTCCCCTGCTTTCTGCAAAAAGATTTTTTTCTGTGCCAGGAAAAGCTCGCCATCATCAAAAACATCACCATACAAATCTTTCATAAACTGACAAAAGATTTTTTCTGGGTCATTGGAATCAATGGCCTCTTTCCTGCTTTTAATAGAAACGTTTGTTCCACCAAGATTTTCTTCCTTCATCGTCACACAAAGCAGATTTGGAAAAACAGATTTCAAAGTGATAAAAGCCTCGCTCGGCATAACCGCATCAGTCAAAATCACCTGAACATAATTATTTTGATTTTCCTGAATAAGAGTTTTTTTTGCCTCAGAACCTATAAAATCTTTCATCTGACCAGTCAGATTTGCAATCGGGTGAAGTGGTTTGAGTAGGATTCTTTTTACAGACGGGACATCTGTGGTATTTTTTATTTCCACATCCAACACGCCACACTCCGGACTATCGTCAAAATTGTAAGGCAAAAGCGATCCCGAATAAAAACACCGCTTTTCCTTATCACATGGCTGAAACTTGTGAATATGCCCAAAAGCGCAGTAGGTAAAATCCTTAAAATGCGAAATATCCGCCTGTTCAACCGCCCCGACATTTGTCCGCTCCGAAGCCGCAACTGCAGCACCCGTTGCAAAAAGATGAGCATTCAAAACCGCCGGCACGCCTTCGCCATAATTTTTTTTGTGAGCCTCGATAATTTTTTTGCAGGCCACAGAATAAAGTTCTTCCTGCGAACGGAGAAATTTTTCCTCGCCATCTTCACCAGTCCCTGCGTCAACAGACGAATCTCCCGTTTCCGAACTATCCTCAATCGAATAAGGCGTCAAAAAAGGCAGCTGATAAAAAGCAACTTTCTCGCCATTTTCTTCTATTGTAAGTGCATCCGTAAAGTTTTTAGTGTCCGTGCAGATGTGAATATTGTGCTTTCTCAAAAATCCCGCCGCAAAAGAAAGACGAGCCGCACTATCATGATTTCCCACATTCAAAAAAATATGCAGTCCGGGATTTTCTCCCGTCGCCCTCTCTAAAAAATCGTTGAGCAAAGTCCCCGCTTCACTCGGTGGCAACGCCCTGTCATAAATATCACCAGACACAATCAGTGCCGAAAAAGGCCGCCCATCAATCTCCGCCTTCTTAATCGTTTTCAAAATCTGATCCAGCATAAAAGCCTGATCTTCAATCAAAGATTTTTCGTGAAACAATTTTCCCAAATGCCAGTCACTCGTGTGAAGAATTCTCATTTTCCGCTCCGTTTTTAAAAACTTACAACTTCAATATAGTACAGATTTCGTGAAAAATACAAAATTCAGTTAATATTTTCTTTGGCGTTCCCCGCCGTGCAGCCTTGCGGAAAATTGACGCCGATA
>CAVJCY010000113.1:0-7378 GCA_963648145.1 bacterium
AACATCGCCATTGCCTTTTCCCATTGCGTTTTCTACGATTTCGTTCCAGGAATAAGATTTTTCTTCAACTTCAATATCAGCTTCCATTGCGGCTTCACTCATTCCACCGTTAGCTTGCATTTTTTCAATAAAATCATCTTTATTATTTTCTACGATATATTCCTGATTCTCTTCCTTTACAACTAAATCTGTATCAACAACTTCATAATTATGTTCTGCAGTTTGTTCATTATCTAAACCTTTTGCTTGCTTGATTACGTTCATAAGGCGAGCAATTTGTGCTTTTTTTTCTTCGTCCATATTTTCATCTCCATTTGAATTATTTTTTGTTTGAAATTGAATTGTACGTTTTATATCTTCCGTGCTTTCAAGTGTGGTATGCCGGCGTTGGTCGTAACTCATTGTGATTCTTCTAGCAACATTGCGAGCTTCGATTTCACCGATATCTTTCATATAGGAATCAAGTCCATTTTGTAATGATGTAAGGTCATAGTCGTATTGTTTTGTATCAGCGGCTTTCATTGCACTCATCATATTGTTGTAAAGTGATTCAATATTTTTGCCTTGTATTCCAGTGCTTTCAGAAAATTCAACTGCTTGAATGACGTGCTGAATTTCATGTGCAAGTACGCCTTTTAGTCCTTTTTCTCCGTCTGATGCCTTTAGATATTGTGTATTGAGCTTTATTCCTTCAGGTGTTAAGACTGCTCTGAATGCGTTTGGGTCTGAATAAAAACTTATGCTTACATTTTTCATAAACGGAAAGATTTTAAAAAGTTCAGGTGCGTCTAAAACATCACCTGCTGCAAGAGGCGTTCTTTTAGAAAGCTCTGCAAGTAAATCAGGCGAAGTATTGAGCATTTTTTCTATAAGAGAACCGCTTTTTATTCTGTTGATACTGTCGTCTGTTTCGTATTTCCACCTGCCGTCTGCGGACTTTTCCCAACCAGTAGCTGCTCTTATGCGGTATACCCTTGAAGCAGAATCCATACTCTTGAACTTTTCGTCCATAAGTTTTGCGGCTTTTAAGTCATCAAGAATACGCTGCTTTTCTTCGCTTTCTGCCATTCGCATAATGCTGCGTTCACCGACGAGCTGGAATTGAATATTGACAGAATCAAGAAATTGTTTTAATTTTAAATCTGTAGGAGTTTTTGATTCTTCGTGCGGGTCAATAATCCCGAGTGCGTTGGATTGAACTCCTTTTTTGTATATATTAACATCACTCACAAATGTAGAATGTAAAACATTCTTCCCTTGTCCATGTCTTACTTTTTCTTCGTTTAATGTAAACCGTATAAAATATTCCTCGCCATTACTATCTCTGAATTTATTCAAGTAATGATGATAGGCAACAAAATTTGGGTGTTCTTTATGTCCTTCTTTTTTGATTTCAGGCTCAGAAATAATTCTTTTTGAAGTTTCATATAATTCACCCAATTTTTCAGTAATAGTTGAAATATCATATCCTTTATGACTTAATATTTTTCCAACTGTATTAACAGAAAAAGTTGCATTTCTTGAATCATTTTGATTTTTTACAGAATCGATAGCTTTAAATATTTCTTCAACTTCTTTTTTCTCTTTGTGTGTTCCATTATTTATTTCTATAGATTCTCTTCGAATAATATCTATCGCATTATCATAAACTTCTTGTTTTTTCTTTTCTTCTCTTACCGCTTTTTCCGCTTCTGAAAGAATATTGTCGTCAAGCGTTACAAATGCTTCGTAAATCTTTGCTATTTCTTCGCTGACTTTGATATTCTCATTTATACCGTTGTAAGTTCGGCTCATATAATCTGCGAACTTTTCAAAAATGGCATTTTTATCTTCCGTTGCCATTTCTTCTGCGGTGTGCTTTAGAAAATCTTCAAAGCCGTATGCGAAGGCTTCTGCACTTGTGTCTGTGTGTCCGTCAGAAAAAGTGTATGTACTTTCCTGCCAGTTTCCATTTTGAACTTGGAAAGCTTTTTCAGCATCAGTTTTTAATTTTCCTGTAAGTTGTGCCTGCCAAACGTGAGCAAGCTCATGAACCCAAGTAGAAAAATCTGCCGTCTTGCTTGCATAAATGACGGCGTTTACATTGTCCGTAATAGGATTGTTTGAGATTGCAACACCACCGTTGATTTCAACGCCTTTTTTCTGAGCCTGCTCTTGTGCTTCTTCAAAGTTTCCGAATACACCATTTGGGAATGTTGCTTCAAGATATTCAGAAAAGCCCATGCCCATAGAAGCAGCCCCTGCTTCAAAAATTGCGAGGGCTGCCGCACGTTCACCGTCAGAAAGATTTGGCATATTAACATTAATTTCGTGTGCGAGTTGAATCCGTGCTTCTTGATTAACGTCTAAAATCTTTTCATCTTCTGCCATAAACTAATACTCCATTCCTGTTGAAATTTTCATTTTTTTTGGACGGATTTCTTCTTTTTTTTGTTCATGTTCAGATTCTTTAAAAAGTTCAGGATTGATTTTAGTTTCCCAAGTTGCATTAACTTTTGTTTTGGCAGGAGAATATACATCTGTAAAAGCAAATCCGGGTTTTATGTCAGTCTTTTCAACAATCGTTGTTACTCTCATTGAATCAACAACAACTGCATCAGTAAAGGCGTTTTTATTTACAAGGTCTTCCATTCGCTTTTCAAGTAAAATTCTATCAGCACCATTTAACTTATCTCGAAGGGCTTGTGTTATAACAGGGAATGCTCTTACAGCTCCTGCTTCAAGACCATGAAACTGCAAGGTATTCCTTATTTCCATTGAAGATTTATCAAAGAAAGACCTGTCATAAAGTTTTATTCCTGTAACATCGTTTTCGGAATTTGCAAAAACAACAGGAACAAAATCATCATTCCAGTTATTTTTATCATTTATTTTGATAGCAACTTTTTCTAATTGAGCCGGAGTAGCAGCTTTATCGTTCATGTATGCAAAATTTTTATTTATAAGAACATCATCTTTTCCAACATTTTCTAAATCAATTTTTGAATTCCAACCTGTTTTTTGCGTAAATAAATTAAAACTGTCATGATCTAAAATAATGTGTCCTGCAAAAATATTTTCGCCATTTGAGTTCGTCATTATTTTTGATAAATATTCAGTTGCTTTTATATCTTCTATACTTTCTTTAATATTACCGCTTGGGTGATTATGAACTGCAACAACAAGACTGTTTGTTTCTTCTGCACGAGAAATAACTTGTTTAATCGTTGAAGCATCTGGTAAAGAAGTTCTGCAAAAATTAGGCATAAACGAACTTATTTCAAGTTGTTCGTTTATTTCACCTGTGTGTTTATCAATAAGTACATAACGGAACGTTTCAAATTCTTTTGAACGGTAAATATTCATTGCTGAATGTAATTGTTGCCAACCTTCCTGACTGATTTTGCCATCATCAGAAAGTTCAACTTTTGTTCCAATAACATCAAATACACCGTGCTTTGCAAAATCGTTAAACGCTTTGTACATTCCGCTCATCTTTCCATTAAGAACAGGAATTACAATTTCATCACGTTTTTGTTCTGACTTTGTAAGTTGTTCAGGAGTTAAATAAATGTCATCGTTTCCAAAATTAAATAGTTGATTTTCAGGAATACGTTCCGTTGTTCTATATTCTTTTTCAGTAGATTTTACTAAAACGTCCTGATCATCAAGTTCAAAAAATAAATCGCCTTCCTGCCATAAAGACTGCTGTTCAAAAGATTTTTCAATTTTGTTTTGTGCTGGAATAGATTCTACTGTTTGTTTAACATCAAATTGAACTTCATTTTCACCCACAACAGTACGCTCTTGCTTTTGTTGTGCGTGGCGGTCGTCTTTTTGTACGACAGATTCAACAACTGTCTGAAAAACTTTAGTTTCTTTTTCTTCTTTAATAGATTCGTCTGTAAGCGATTCAATCTCGCCGTCCAGCCACTTTTCGTATTTTTTGTACCCTGCGGATTTATATAAATCGTGTTCTTCCTGTGTGATTTCTCCTGCTTTGAGTTTTTCCGCAAGCATTGCTTCGTGACGCATTGTTTTGATTTCGTACTCAACTTCTTTCATTGGACGGAGATTATTCAGAATATCTGCTTCAAGAATTTCTCTCTGCTTGTCTACAGGATATTCCATCAGCTTTTGTTCCAGCTGTTCTGTCTTTAAGCGTTCCATAATTTGAGGCAAATCTTTTTCAATATTCTTAATTTTGTCCTCGCAAGCATGTCTCTGCGTATTAAGCTCTCTAATGTAATTAGAAATATCTTCATCGGTAACAAGATTTAACGCTGCAAGTTTGCCTTCAATCGTATCTTTTGCGTTTTCTGCTTTCGCATACTTTCGCTTTTCATCTTTTAGACAGTTTTTTACCCATTCAGGAACTTCCATTTCTCGCTCTTTGTAGCCCTGAATCATACTTTCGTAATGTCTAACCATCTCTTTTTCATTATCAAAATCAAAAGTATTCTGCTTGCGTTTTTCGATGATTTCATCAAATGAACGGATTTTGAGATTTATCTTAGAAAGTTCTGCTCTAACTTCTTTTGTTTCGTCCTGTAAAATAAGTTTTGCTTTTTTAGCCGGGTCTTTTATAAGATCAAGTTTTAAATCTTCAGGATTTATGTCCTCAACGTTCAAAGAGTCACCTTTGTAATTCCAAAGTTCATTTATTCGGCTACGTTTTTCATCATGTTTCTGATAAAGAACGCTGTCGATAGAATCATTCATTACTGGATAGACAACGTGAACGTTTCCCTGCAAGTTGCCCTGCCGCCAAATGCGACCTTCTGCCTGAATTGTTTCTGACGGATTCCAGCCGAGCGAACAGTTGTACATAACAAAAGAGTTTCCGTTAAGGTCAATTCCTTCTGCCGTATTTCTTCCGCCAATGATGATTTTGCATTTGTTCTTTTCATCATTGAATTTTGCGGTGATTTTCTCTTTCCTTTCGGGAGTATTGTTAATTTCACCGTTGATGATTTCAACCGCATCTTTTGGAATTCCGTGTCTGATAAGATAATCTTTGATAATTCCGTGAGAATTTTTTCCAAGCGGAACGTACATAAACTGCCCTTTTTCAGGATTGTCTTTGTACATATCAATAATTGCATCACACACAAACTTTAGTTTTGGAGAAGTTTCTACAAGCTGTTCGAGTGGAGGAAGCTCAACGTCCGGATACATTGCAGGATTTGCAAGGGCTGGAGCAACGCAAGAAAGTCGCATATTGTTCATTGCTACAATTATGGCTGCACTGTTTCCATCTTTTATTTCTGCCATACGCTCTTCGTCAATTTCACGCATCTGCTTTTGAAGTTCGCTCATATCAAGCGGTTTTACGTGAGTAAATTTATTAGGACGGATAATTCCTGCCTCTTCACCGTCAACTTTGTCTATGAACTCTGTAAGAATTGACTGTAATGCAGGAAGTTCTTTCCAGTTTTTCATTACCTGCTTTGTGTCGATGTTACCTGTAGAAGTTACGCCGAGTTCCTGTTTTGTCTGTGCAAATTCATCAAAGAAACTCCTTAAAGAAGAAAGACCTGCTTCGTGCAAACGTTCACGTCCGATATAAGAAAGCATTGAATAAACTTCTGTCGGGCTGTTAGTGAATGGTGTTGCCGTAAGCATAAACACGTTTCTGTTGTCGTTCTTTTCTTGAACGAGTTGCGTCATTCCGTACATTTTTAATGCACGTGCGGACGGCTTACCACTTGGGATTCCTGCATATTCATTTGACGAGCCTTTCTTTTTAGGACGAGGAACTACCCAAAGATTCTTAAAGTTGTGAGCTTCATCAACTGTAAGATTGTCAAATCCACATTCTTCAAAGAAAAAATAATTTGAATCTTTTACGTGGCTTGCAGCCCCAATGATACCTGAAATTTTATCTGCACTTTCTGCATTTTCCCTTTCGCTCCCATCAAAATCGGCACTTAAAAGATTTGAAAAATCGCTGAAAAGAGTTGTCTGACAAGATTCGTCTGTAAATGTAATGTTCTTTAACGCTTCGTAAGTGCAAAGAGAAATTGAATTTTCAGGAATGTTGAGTTTATGAGGATTTTCTTTGTCGATGTATTTTCCTACTGATTCTTTATTAAAATTGTAAAGGTCATTAACCTGTCTGTTCGGGAAAAGCTGCTTAATATCTGTGTACCATTTTGAGTAAACCTGATTTGGAACAACGATAAGAGGTCGCTTACTTCTTCCGCTCTGAATCTGGTTTTCAGTCGCAACAATTCCTGCGGCAGTTTTACCAACACCTACATCATATGCTAAAAGACCGTTGCCTTTATTGCACAAGAACGAAATACCTTTTATCTGCTGGTCATAAAGTTTGAATTTTGATTCGCCTTTATACGCACTCATTCCGTCAACAAAAAGCGGTAATTTTGAATAATCAGGAATTATATATGAGTTGAATTTTCTGTTGTATTCCGCCGAAAGTCTAGCGACATCATCTGCAGAAAGTCCTTCGTGAAGATAGCGGTCAAAAAGTCTGTTTGCAACATCACTTCTTGCCTGACGTTTTAAGTCCGCTTCCTTTTTACGTTCTGCTTTTAGGGCGTCTATGCCGTCCTCGTCAAGATTGTGTTTATCCCACCAAGTTGTTCTTTCAGCTTTTACAGGAGTTCCGTCAATGTAGTCGATAATGTCACGGAAATAAACTTCCTCTCCAAGCTCTTCACGACTGATATTTGCGGTTGCAAAGTCAATGTCGCCACGCCAGCGTTGCTCAGAAAGTGAAGTATTCTGACACCACAAAATAAATGATTCTTGCAAATTAAGTTCAACTACGTTTCCATCTGCGTCAATATGTCCGATTGTAAATTCTTCTGCAAGAGTTGTCTTTAAGCCAAAATGAATATTTTCAATTTTGAGAGGTTCTTTCTTTACAAATTCAAGCAAGGTGATGTTCTTTTTAAAAACTTCCGCCATTTCAAAATTGCTTTTGTTCACCATGTACTGACGAAGTTTTTCCTGTTCGGCGAGTTTTGAATAAATATCGCCTGTTGTAAAAAGCAGTTTATGGGTAAATACTCCTACATCTTTTTGAATATAGTTTCCGCTATGTTCCATATAATCCAAATCTGCAACAGAAAGTTTTGTTGTATCGATATTTCCCTGCCAGTCCGTTGCCTTCCAAATCGGGAATTCACGCTCGTCAAAATCTTTTCCGTAAAGACGGCTGAATTCCTCTGAGGTCATTACTTCGCCTTTTGATTTTTCGATGTTCCACTTTTCTTTTTTAGTTCGGGAAGTTTTAGGCTTTTTGATTTTTTGTTGCAGCGGTTCATCTGATGATTCAGGAGCAATAGAATTTTCAGATACTTTTTCTGTTGAATTTTCCTTATTTTCAATCTTTAAAAAGTCCTGCATCTGTCTGGTAATTTTAAAATTACCG
>CAVJCY010000114.1:0-7368 GCA_963648145.1 bacterium
GTCGGAGGCGAATATATCTACCGCGAGAATATCGGCGAGAATGTAAGGACAAGCAACGGAAAAACAGTGGTAAGACGATACCGCTACTATTACATAAAAGACATGCTCAAAGATTCAGCGGATAAAATTCTTTCAAATATCGGTAATTTCTTTTTTAAGGGCAACAAGGAAGAAACCGTAAAAATTGAAAAAGCGTATGAAACAGAGAATATCCAGAAAAACTATGGGGCAGACAAAAAAACATGGTATGAACACGTTATGGAATATTTTTCACATCGTGCGCTTTGGGATAAGAGATTTTCAAACAAAGATACGGCAGAAAAATGGAAAAAGCCGGTAAAGACCATTGCAACAGATAAACTTGATGTAAAGGGAATGGAGACACCGGCAGACAAGGCGCCGGAAATAAAGACGGAAAACGAAAATGCAAAAGAAAAAAAGACTGAAACAAAAAAATGGAAGGCGAATCCGTCTTTAATGCGAAAGATATGGAGCTTGTACACAGGAAAGCAGGCAGCTAAAGAAGAAAAGCAGAAAGAAACGGCGCAAAAGGTTATTGCAGAAAAAGAGACACAATCCGCAATTGAAGAAAGCGAGGCTGAAAAACACGTTAATCGCAGCGAGGCGATGAAAGGCAACAAAAATGCTAAAAAATTATTTGCTTTATTTGATGAATATAAAAATAAACTAACAGAAACAGAAAAGTTTTTTGTTGAGGAGAGAAAAAAAAGGTGTTTGCCGGAAACTGTTATAGTAAAAAATGAAAAAACAGGACAGGAGTTTTTTGGAACATATAAAGTTTATCCAGAAAGAAAGTTAAGTGAACAAGAAAAGTATATGGCAACTTTGCTTTCAAGTCTTGGATTTGATGTATATATGATAGATGAGCCTTCTTCTGGTGGAAAAAAAGTAGATGCTATTGTCAATGGGGTTCCAGTTGATTTTAAAGATGTTGGACTTGGCAATAATGCCGTAAAAAACAATTATCAAAATGGAATGGATAAAGAAAATGCAAAAGGTATTATTATGCGTATTGAAGATAGCATAAAATACATCGTAAAAGACAAAAACGGTAACAAGGTTGAAAAGCCATTAGAAGAAGCTGTAAAAAATTGGACTAAGACAAAGAACAATGGAATTTTGGCAATTTGGATTGATAATCTTTCAGAGTTCAAAGTGTTTGATATGCAAAAAATTAGAGCCGACAATGAAAGTCGGCTCGAGGCAGGCCAGCCGGAACAAAATCCAAACCAACCTATGAATAATAATACCATACAATCAGAAAATGTCAATGAAAATTCCGAAAACAATAGTATAATCAATAGCAGAGGAGTAGAAGAAAATGAAAAAGATAACACTGGAATTGAGCCGGCAGGACTATCCGAACGTGCTGAAAATCTATGGAGCGGAAGGAGCGAAGGACCAGGCAATCGATATGCTGATGGCGCAGAATATGGAGATAACGGAAACGAATCTTTATTCAGCACTAACGAATCTGGAAATGGACCTGGAATTTCAGACAGCGGCGTCAATGTCGGACGAGGAAGAATAACAAAGGGACAGGCAAAGGAAATCCGCCGGCAGTGCAGAGAGATTCTTGAAAAGCCTGATTCTGCAATAACAGAGGCGGATAAAGCTGTTCTTTCTCAGTATGTAGGAGCCGGCGGAACTGGAGAAGACGACAGTTCTAACAGTGGAACATTGTATGAATTCTACACGCCTAGAAACGTAATATCGAAAGTATGGGAAATCGTAGATAAATACAATTCCAACCAGGAAAAGAGCGTTATTGAACCGTCAAGCGGAATCGGTCGTTTTGCAGAAGGAAGAAAAGAAAAGTTCACATTGTTTGAACTTGAAGAAGAATCTGCACGTATTGCACACATTCTGCATCCGGAGGCGGAAGTTGTTCAGGGCGCATTTCAAGAAAACTTTATGAAGAACAAGGGCGGACGCTTTTCTAAAAAGTTCAAGCCTTATGATGTCGCAGTCGGGAATCCGCCTTATGGAGCATATACAGGAAAATACAAGGGACTTGGCGAGGGTAAGGAATATAAACGCTATGAAACTTATTTTATGTCAAGAACGCTTGATACTCTCAAAGACGGCGGGGTAATGGCTATGGTCGTTCCATCCGGATTTATGGACGGCAAAAGTTCATACGGAAAAGACCTTGAGAAAATCGCAGAAAAAGGCGAATTGCTTGAAGCGTGGCGACTTCCTAACGGAACATTTGACAGTACAGATGTTGGAACAGATATTGTTGTGTTCAAAAAAGGCAAGGGCGGAAGTGTTGAGCAGATAAAATCATATTTTGAAAAGAATCCGGACCATATTGCCGGGGAAGTTGCAACACGCACAAACAGATTTGGAAAGGAAGAAAAGTATATAAAGCCAAAAGCCGGACAGACTTTTGAAAGCGCAGTTGAAAATATTGATGTTGGTGCAAGTGAAAATGTACAGCAGAAAAAAGAACTTGCCAGCATAATAAAAACAACAGAAAAAAAAGAAACAAAAGATGCTCAGAAAATCACTTCAAATACTAAATTTGGTGATTATGTAAAGACTGAAAAAGGCAACGGCAAAGTAAACGGATATATCAAAAATAAATCAAAAACTATCGGTGTTTGCGTAAGAACGGATAACGGTGAACAGGTAGACTGTCTTTTTGATAAAAAGGAAACAGAAGCCGAAAAGCATGAAAACCGCAGTCTGGCAATGAAGAACAATAAAAATGCTGAGGGCGAGCACGATTATCCACTCAATCCTAATGCACATAAAATGAGCGTTGAGGAGTTCAATAAAAAATACGAAAAGATTTTTGACGCAAAAGATATGCCGGCGTGGAAATCGACTGACAAATTCGGTCATGTAGACATGACAAAATTAAGCGACAAAGAGCGTGAATATGTTGAAAAATCAGACCATTTTGTAAAAGACGGCGGAATGTATATGAACGTTGTAAACTATGCAAGCGGAAATATACGTGAAAAACTGAACTCACTTGATAAAAACGACAGCCAATATGAACTGAAAAAATCACTACTGGAAGCCGTATGTCCTAAAGAAAAGAAAATCGGAGAGTTCACATTGTCGCCTATTACAGACTGGGCAAGAGATTATAGAACATCGGATGATAAAAGCCTGATTGACGGATTTTTTGACTGGGTTTACAACGGAAACGGTTATTATTCAGCCAGCGATTCACCGATTGCACGGGAAGAAATTCCGCCTGATTTAAGCTTTAGCGATATTGAAGATTTTATCAACAAAAAGCCTTATTCAATGAGCCGCGCTGAAGCCAGGGACTATGACGACAAGAAAGAGCTTGCAAGAGTTAAGGATAACAGAAAAGAATTAAGGCGTAACACAGCAATTAAACTTTTCAACAGATATTTGCAGGAAGGGCTTGCGCTTGATGAACAGAAACGGCTTACAGAAACATGGAACTTAAAAGCCAATTCTCTTGTAAATCCGGACTTTTCTAAAATGCCGGTGTTTGTTGACGGAATGAGCACACACAAAGGAAGCAAGGATTTTACTCTTATGGACCAGCAGATGAAAGGAATTTCAATGCTTGTAAACAAGGGAACAGGATTGCTTGCGTACGATGTAGGCGTTGGAAAAACGGCTTGCGGAATTGTTGCGACTGTAAACCAGATTCAGACAGGAAGGTCTAAAAAGCCTCTTATTTGCGTTCCAAAGGCTGTTTATTCCAACTGGATTGAATCTATCCACGAGTTTTTTCCGGACATAAAAGTCAACGAGCTTGGAAATCTTTCTAAAAATTACTGGAAAGAGGGAATGAAGATTGAGCCGGGGACAATTTCCGTATGCACTTATGAAGGGCTTGAGAATATCGGATTCAATGAAAGCGAGGAAGAGGAAATAAAGCAGGATATTGAATTTGCCGAATACACGGAAAGCAATAGCAAAAAAACAACAAAAAGACAGCAGGCGTCAAAAGATGAGAAAATGAACGAAAAAGTTGGCGAGACGTTGAGAACACGAGATGAGGGCGTGCAGTTCAGCGATTTGGGATTTGACCATATCACGGTCGATGAAGTTCACAACTTCCGAAATCTTTTCAAAATGCCGCGCCATTTAAACAAAAACAAAGATGAGGACGATGAAGTTCAGTCAAACGAATTCAACGGGCTTGGAGCGGGCGGAGAGCCGTCTAACCGCGCTAAAAAACTGTTTGCGATTACACAGCTTATTCAGCGACATAATGAAGGCAGAAACATATTCTTGCTTAGTGCAACGCCGTTTCAGAACTCACCGACTGAGATTTATTCTATTCTGTCTTATATGGCAAGGGACAAGCTCAAACAAATGGGATTCTATTCTCTTGAGCAGTTTGTATCCAACTTCTGCAAAGTCCAGAATGAATATGTTGTAAAGGCTAACCGTGTAACACAGGCGCCGGTTGTAAAGGGATTTGAGAATCTAAGCGAATTGCAGAATCTTCTGACAGCATACATGGACAAGGTGGACGGAGAGGAAGCCGGAGTTACAAGACCTTATAAGCGAATGCATGCGCCGGAGCTTGAGCTGAGCGATGTCCAGAAAGACATTATGGACAACATTTCAAGCTACATTGAAGAGCAGGAAAAAATGTCCAAAAAAGAGCGTGATGACGGCTATATGTTCCGCGCAATGAACGCAATGAAAAATTGCGCATTAAGCCCGGAGCTTGTTACAGACCCGCAGTTTATGTCGGACAAAAAAATCAGTGGATTTGTTGAATCGTCTCCAAAACTGAAATTTGTATGCGATTCAATCATTGCGCAGTACAAAAAGAATTCTCACAACGGACAGATTATGTACATGCCGCTTGGCGTTGAGCAGTTTCCAAAGGTAAAAGACTATCTTGTAAAGCACGGCATGCCGAAAGACGCAATCGCCACAATTTCCGGCGGAGCGACAACAGACAAGGCAATGGACGCAAGAGACGCTATATTTAAGGACTTCAACGATGTTGACGGAAAATGCAAGGTTATTATCGGCTCAAGCACAATCAAGGAAGGCTGCAACCTGCAGGGCAACACAACAACAATTTACTGCACACAGCTTGACTGGAATCCTACAGACGTTCAGCAGTTATGGGGACGCGGATGGAGACAGGGAAACAAGCAGGGGATTGTTCATTGCGTAACGCCTCTTATGCACGATTCTCTTGACCCGATGATTTACCAGAAACACGATGAAAAAGGCTCACGGACAAACGATATTTACAGCTACAAAGGCGACAGAATGAATCCGCAGGACGTAAACCCGGAAGAACTGAAGTTTGCGCTCATAAAAGACCCGGAAAAACGTGCTGACTTGCAGGTTATGGAATATGCAGAAAAAAACAAGTCTGACGAAAAAATGTACGGACAAATGATTGACGTTCTGCATAAACAGATTGATGTTGCTTTTGAAAGTGATAAGGAACTTGTCAAAAAGGCTGAACACGCTGTTTTGCCTTATTCATATACGATAGAAAGCGTTGAAAATGCGTTAGAGACAAGAAAAAAAGATTTAAGCAATGTAAAAAAAGTTATTTCAAGCCTTGCTAAAAAATACAAGGGCAAGGAAGACAAATGGCAGGCTGATTTTGAAACAATACGTGAAGAATTAAAAAATATGAGCTTGCCGGGAATTTTTCCTAGTATGTGGATGAATTATACTTACAGCAAGGTTATAAACGAGCTTAAAAGATGCGAAAAATACAATTCCGACCTGCTTGCAAGAGACAGCTCTTATTTGCGAATGTGCAACAAGGAACTGTCGAAAGCTCAAAAGACAAGGGATGCAACAAAAAAATATCTTGAATCAAGGGGAATGTACTCAAAAGGCGACTGTGAGCAGAAAATCCAGGATTACCTGAATCTGATGAACCAGGCGAAGGAAAACGCCGGAAAAGCGAAAGAGATGAGAGCGGAATTCTATAAAAAGGCGGTCGCAGACAACGCGGCAAACGAAAAGAATCTTTTGAGCGTGTCTGAGCTTGTAAAACAGAATGTCGATTCAATTATGAACGATTTGCACCCAATGGATGCGGAATGGAAGGCAAAAATCAAGGCTGAAAACGAAAAGCGATTCGCAAAGTCATTGCCGATGTTCTTCATAATGAACGGCAGATTCTACGTCAATAAAAATGTAAGAATTAAAATCTAGGATATTTTAGCCGGGCGGAAAGCCCGTTTTTTTTAGAGCATTGCTCTAATGACAAAAACATTTTTTTAGTTTAACTTAGAACTATCATTTTTAATATTTTTGATGTGCTTAGAAAAGGCAGTCGTTAATTCTTGAAAAAGAGAATTTCGGCTGCCTTTTTTTTTGATTATGGGGCTGATTTATGAAGTATCTGATTAACAAAAACTTTTTGAAGAAAATTGCAAAGTCTATGGATAATGAAGCGGATTCATTCCAGAAAATAAAAGCTGAGATTCTGGAACATTTGCGCAATATTGAAAAGAAAGAGAACAACGAATTAAAAAAAGCTATTGAGCATATATGCGGGCAGGAACATTTATTCGGCTATCTTGAAAAATCTGATTCTGGCGAATGGGTAGAAAAAAGCGGTTTTGGGGTTGGAACTGTAAGAACGTGGAGAGGAAAGAAATATAAGAAAATATCTGTAAAGCCTAACCGCTGGGTACGTGTTTATGACAAGACAG
The DNA here is from genome assembly GCA_963648145.1 of bacterium. GTDB lineage: Bacteria > Spirochaetota > Spirochaetia > Treponematales > Treponemataceae > Treponema_D. The sequence continues at coordinate 6,669 of CAVJCY010000114.1, forward strand.
ACCGCGGAGCAAAGAACGCAATTACAAGGCTGATTCACAGGGCAGAGAAAATAGAAAGTCCGGAAGAGATGATGCAGTTTGTGCTTGCAAACAAGCAGCGCTTTATGGACGCAAACGGAAAGCCACTTGATATTGTTGACAGGCTTCAAAAGGTTATTGACGCGAAGAATGACGGATTTGAAAACTGGGATAAGCCGAAAGAGGCGGCAGATGCCGTAAAGACGGGTAACGCCAAATATGGCTACGCGCCTGAATACTCTCACTTCCGCAAACAGGCGGGGGCTGCTGTTGCCTCTATGGACAATGTATCACGGAAAGGCGGAAAAGTCAAAAAATCTTTGAAAGACATACGCAGGCATTATGAATCGTCAAAGAGCATTACCGGAAACAAGAAAACAATTTACGCCGGAGACGAGAAAATCAAAGGGCACTGGAAACTTGTAGAAGCTGACGCACCAATGGCAAGCCATGATGAAAAAACTTTTGCAAAAACTGACGGATTCCCGGAATCTAAAAACGGCGGAACTATAAACGACCGCGATTATGAGCACGATAAAGGCGCACAGGAATCTGTAAGAGATATTGCGGCTAATTTTAATGGACGTGCGCTTGATATGGGCGAGCCGGTTATTGTTACAAAAGACGGAATTGTTATAAGCGGAAATAACCGCACAATGTCATCTAAATTGGCGGCAAAAAA
>CAVJCY010000115.1:0-7239 GCA_963648145.1 bacterium
TCCAGACTGTTCAAAGAAACAATGAACTTTACCTGTTATTTCCATTTCCTTACTCCTTTTTTTTATTACGCGCCGAACAATTCTAATTGTCTTTGTTTCTTTTCTTCCCGCTCAACTTTTATAAACATATCTTCCTGAGCCAACGGCAAGAAATCCTCATAAAATCTTTTGACAAACTCTTTTTTAAGCTCAAAACCATATGCACGCCGTCCCAAATTTGCGGCCGCAATTAAGCTACTGCCAGAACCAGCACAACAATCTATGACAACATCATCAATATCTGTAAAAATTGAAATTAAATATTCAAGTAATGCGACCGGCTTTTGTGTCGGATGAATTTTTGGATAATTTCTGCCGTGGTCATCTATCCAATCCATACATTGAAAAATCATTTTTCCGTTATTATTGAACTTTGGAAGTTTTTCACGATAAAAAATTAAGGCACATTCATAATTTCCGACGGGGCGCATATTTGCTTTTAAAACTTGTGCAGAATAGTTTTTTCTAAAAAACAATGGGATTGAATTATAAAAACCGTATTCTTTTGCGTAATGTTTCAACTCTTCAAATTGTTCCAATGCACAAAATAAAATCATACAGGGTGCTTTTCCTTTTTCCTTTGGCTCTTTCAGCAACAATCTTGAACAAAAATGGAAGAACTCTGGAATCCTGAATCCGCTTTTTGTATCTGTGTCAAAAAATGCTTTTCCAGCAACTTTACTTTCACCGTTAGCAATATCTCCGCCTTTATACCACATCGGATTAGAAGCATATGCCGATTTTCCAAGACAATACGGCAAATCTGTTAAAATCAATTGTGCGTGCGGTATATTTGTACTCTTCCAATTTTGAAAACTGTCATTAAATAAAATTATTCGTTCCATTTTTTCCCCTTACTTCTCTAATTTTGAATTCCAGAATCGTATTTTTTTCTTGTAGTGTTTTACTTTTTTGCAGCTTTCTGCATATTTTATTTTGTTACTTTCATAAATCTGATTTACAGTTTCATAAAGTTTTATAAAAGCACTCTCATTTCTAAAATCTTTGTAATTCCAATAAATGCTCTGACAACATCTCAAAGTCTGTTTCGATAATAAAAGCTCTCTAAAAACTATTTGATTTTTACTTTTGGCTTTGTAATACATAGCTGTAACCGCCCAGATTTTTCTTAGTACCGTTTTATTCATAACTTTCCACCCTCTGCATATCTTTTAATAACTGGATATTATTTTTTACTCTCGAAAAATAAACTTTTGTTGAATCTGGAATTTTTTGATTCATTACGGCACCGGCACCACAGTTATAAGCCATAATTACTTCATCAAGAATTTTCAAAGATTCACACAAATACTGAATGTGATGAAGTGCAATAAAAGTGTTGTGTTTCCAATTAAAAACATTGAACTCTACATCACTAAAATCCCAATAACTTTTGACAAAAGCAGAATAAACATATCTGTCATTTAATTGAAAAAATCCGCAATCAATCGTTCCATTTGCATTTATATGAGTTGCAGACGGATTAAACTCAGGATTTTCTTGTATTAAAATTGCAACTGCTAAATCAGAATCAATTTTTAATTCTTTACTCAGTCGTTCTATATAATTGCTTTTATCTTTTTCCAAAAATGTATAACGCCAGCTTTCTTCATTTTCTGATTCTTCATAAATATCATTAAAATCTGCGTGTACAATTATTGTTTTGTGCTCCATACCCTTTTTATAAGCCAATATTGCAGTAAAAATGATTGCAAAAAGCACACAAACTGACACAACCACTGTTGTTAAAATCTTATTTTCTCTTTTCATGATTAATCACCCACGATACATATTGCCTGGAAATACCGTATTTACTTGCGATTTCGGTTTGTCTCACTGTTTTTGAATCTTCAAGAATTTTTTTGTACAGCTCGTTGTGTGATAATCTTTTTGGGTCTTCGTGATTGAAGTAATAAAGTGCCTGCCAATATGAAATGTTCAACTCGTATGATATTTCTTTAAAACTCAAGCCTTTATGTTTAAGCACCCTTACTGTTTTCCTAGTCTTTGCAGCTTGTTCACACCTCATTTTCTTTTTGCCCCGGTTTTATGTTTTTTGTGATATTCTTCCAACTGACTATCCGGGATAGATAGCCATTCGCTTACAGAATTCCTGCTCCATACTTTCCGACCACCAACATAAGCATCAGGAATTCCGCCTTTTACTTGAAAAAATCTATTACTTCTATAAGTACTTAGAGCCATTCCGCCCTTTAGTTGCCAGCATTGCTGGTCGTTGTACCACATTGAAGTTAAATCATTTTTCTTTTCATCAACTCTTGCTTTTAATTCAGAAAGTTCATCAAGAATGATTTTTAGTTCTGGAATTTCAAAAACCATAAGCTAGGATTCCTCAATTTTTGTGTATTTAATTCCGTGCACATCTATAAATTTTCTAAGCTCAATCAACTGTTCTCTTGTACCCTCAAGTTTTAAGGTAAAAGACATAATATTTGTTTTGTTTTTCTCAACAATTTGAGGTGCTTTTGTTTCCGGCGGGATCAGTTTGTTTTCTTTTAAAACATCTACAGCTTTTTCAAGCTGTTCTTGTTTCCATTCATCATTTTGCTTTTTGATTAATTCGCGGTTTGTTTTTAATTGGTTGCCTTTTGCCAGCGTTGCATTCAAATCTAATGTATCAAGATAAAAAGACTGTAAGATTTCAGAATCTTCGTCATTCATAGATTTGATTGTTGCCAATTCCGTAGTGATTTTTTCCGTAATTCCTTCGATTTCAATCATTACGGATTCCATTTTTACACTTTTATTCAGCCATTTTTGATTGAAAATCTTATCAAGTGAAACAAACTTAAAATCTAGCGTCTTCCAGTAATCTTCAATCTTTGCTCTTTTTTCTGATTTTTCCTTTTCGTCAGCGGCTTTTACAACTTCATTAATAGTGCCGGATGCAGCATCAATAGATTTTTCAAGATTTTTCATTTCATCTAAAAAATCATCAAGTGGTTTATTCCATTGCTTTGTAATTTCCTTACGCTTGGTCGCAACAGAATCCTTTATTTTGTTTAATAATGCTTTGTCTTTTTTTGCTAAATCAAGATTATCAGAATACCTTTCAACTGAATAATTCTTTAATTCATTTTCAACAGCAGCTCTTAATTCTTTTGCATTACTTGTAAGTGAACCGGCAACAATTTCAGCGTTAAGATTAAAGTTTGTTACTTGTGATTTTTCAATCACTAAAGAATCATTTTCAGATTCTTTTACTAATTTTTTAGGCATAAAAAACTCCATAATAAAAATTAGTTATTACTTACGTTTTAGACCCTGATGAAAAAATTGCAAACCATCATTAGAAGCAAGCCGGTAACAAACCTGGCAAGGCGGTAAGCCTGTGCCTTGCCAAAATAGCGGAAGATGGAATCGAACCATCGTTTTCCAGGACATGAACCTAGTGAGATACCGCTTCTCTATTCCGCATCGTATAACTTTCTTTTTAGAGTTAAAAAAACTTTCTTTTGAAAGTTAGTATATATCTTTTATAACTCACATTTGCGAGGTTGTCAATAAAATTATTAACTTTTTTTGTGAGTTATCCGATAAATATGTATGACTACAGATGAATTTGTAAAGAAAATTGATTTTCAGCTGGATAGAATCGGAAAAAAACGCGCTGATATGCTCAGAGATTTGGATTTCCCGTCAAGTACAATCAGTAACTGGATTGCAAGAAATTCAATTCCGTCCCTAAATGTTGTAACCAAAATTGCATATTACTTTGGTCTGACTATTGATGACTTTTTGAATATGGAAAAACCGGCTTTAGATGATGACATTGAAAATGCAGTCAATAAATTGATGTCGCTTACAAAAGAACAACGACGCCCGATTATAGATTTAATTAATTCGCAAGTTGAATATTGGCGTCAATTTTACAATTCAGATAAAAAATAAAATGTTCGTCATTAGACACTTTTTGCTAAAATTGGCTAAAAAAACGCCGTGGAAAATTACGGCGTTTTTAGTTTTAATCCATAAACTTATAAATATCTTCCTTTGTTGCCCCTAATGAAATTAGAAGTAAAACGCAATATCCAATAATATCTGCGACGTCATTCATTCGCGGTTTTTCTTCCTGATTCGCAATAACTCGCCCCAATTTATCATCAAGCCGAATTAAAATTGAATTTGTGCTGTTTCCTTTATAAAAAATCTTTTTAGGATTTATTGCAGAATCTCCATATTTTTGATTTTTATAAAGAAGTAAATCTTTTATTGCTCCGCATACTTCTTCTATTTTTCCTTGAGTTTCTTTCATTTTTTGCCCCAAAAGTATTTATTATAAGCCTTGTACCTTTCAACAATGTTAAAAAGATTACATTCTGAACTTTCTTTCTGCATAAAGAATTTCCAGAAAAAACCACATGATTTAATTTCCGGACAGCCGCAGCGATAAATGCAATTAGGAACTAAAACATCAGATAATTCCGGCATCTTTTCGTGTAACTCTTTTTTTAAATCTTCTGCAAGTTCACGTGCTTCTTTTGTTGCACAAAAACACATTCTTTTTCGCCAGGCGTCTATAAGATTTTGAGCATTTGCATATCCATCAAAATTTACAAGTGAATCTTGACGTGCAGCATTACGGTCAAAATCTTTTTGCCGGTCATTTCTTTGACTTGAAATAAACTTTTCAAACTTGTGACGGCTCCATTCTGTAGATACCCAGTATTTTATATTATCCCAAGTCCAATCCACTTCAATTAATCTGATTGGAGAATGTTCAGAAATCAAGAGATTTGTCTTAAACTCATCAGTAACATCATTTTCAGTAAACTGTTTGCGCATTGTTGTCCTGCAATGATTTTTTACACGCTTCCAGTCTTTACTAATGTAGTTAAACCTAGTCATTATCTACTTCCTTTAAGACTTGTTTATCAACTGAAAGAATGTGAACTGCTTCCATTCGCCCCAAAAACTTTTTAACAGCATCAACCGTAAAAGCAAAATAAATCCGCTCTGTTTTCTTTTTATATTCAATAAAAGAAATCATATTTTTGCTTTTTGCTGCATAAAGTTTTTGAGTAACGAAATTTACATCCAATTCCTGATATTCTCCAAGTTTGTAAACTTTACGAAACAAATCATTAAGTTCTGCAAAGTCATCATTAATTCTATCGTTCATAAAACGAGTTATTTCGTATCCACTGTAAAATTCTTTGTTATTGTGATTAATCATATTATCTGTTATCTCCGTTACCTGTTAAGACTTTTCTGTTTCGTCTGTCTGTTAATTTTTCTATGTTTCTGCTCATTACTGATTCAAGTTCAACTCCGATTACTGTACAAATTTCAGCAAGCATCCATGAAACATCCCCAAGTTCTTTTATAATTACCTCAATATCATCTTCTTTGACGACACCGCTTTTATCACGAATGATTTTGGCAAACTTTCCGGCAACTTCTCCAGCCTCTTCTGCCAATCCCATTACTGGATAAACATATTCGCATTTTAAATCATGATTTACAGAACCGTGATTTTCAGTAATCATCGGTGAAGTGTAAAAAGCAAATTCATGAGCTTTTGCCTGATACTCATTAATTGTCATTCTCTTTTAATTTCTCCTTTTTGTTAAAAAAAAATGCCGGTCAAAAAAAATGCAAATTTTCCCCTTATTTGCAATTTTATTTAACCGGCAAAGCCACCCAAAACCATCTGTCTGATGTTAATAGCGTTTGCGTTTTGATTAATTAAAATATAATTCTCATTTGCATACATTGTCAATCTTTTTTTATTGTATTTTTACTATTTTTTGACGATAATTTGTTTATGACTGAAATTAACGCAGATAATATGATGGCTCGTATAGATTCACTTGTAGAACATCTGGGTCTTACAAAGAAAGAATTTGCATCACGATGCGGAATTAACTATCAATCTTTGGTTGACTGGAGATTAAGAGGCACAATTCCATCAGCAAAAATCGTTTATTCAATAAGTCAGGTATTAGGCGTCACTATGGAATATCTGATTACAGGCGCAGGACCTCTTACAGATGATATTGCAATGTTAAACTCTTATCTTCTTACTCTTACAGAAAAAGAACGCCGCCCAATAATTAAAAGCACAATTTCTTACGTAAAAGCGTTAAAAGAAGAAGAATAACGCCGTTTTTTACCGAAATTAACTCAATTTTTGCAGAAAAACTGTAATTTTAGGTTGAATTTCGGTATTTTTTACTGAAATTCAACGAATTTTAGCCAAAACTATATATCATTTATCAATATAGGGGTCAAAAATACCTCTAAAAATTGCAATTTTTAAAGGTTCCCTATACTTTATTATTGGAAAAACTGATGAAAAAGACCTGTAGAAGAAAAATCTCAGAGTATTTCAGCTCACTTTTGCAAGAAAGTTTGATGCAAAAACTTAATATTTCTTAATGACAAAACAATAGTTTTAATATAAAATGTCATTATAATATTGATATGCTGAAATCAGCAGTCAATCACTTTGTTAGTGGTTGGCTGCTTTTTTTTTTGCAGAAAATTATCTTTCATTTGTGAGGTAAATATATTTCATGGATTTTTCTAATATTTCTAAAACCGGCTGGATTGCTCTAATTATAATCAGCTTCCTTGTTTTTCTTGTTTTAATCTCATTGATTATTGTTTTTGCTAATCTGGCTTTTAAGAAAAATATAAAATCCAGAATCTTTGATATAACCGATATAGAAAAAAATAAAAAAGATTTATATAGAGCCGAGGGAAAAGACATTCTTGAAAATCAATGTCAGGTTGCAAAACAACTTTTAAAAGAATTGAGAATTAAACTCTTTACAACAGGACAAAGTATTTTCAGTTTTAAAGAACAAAAAGATGTTGAAATATTGGAACTACTTACCTACCGCATTATTGACCGCTTAAATTATGACGTCAGAAATGACCTTACACGAAATCACATCACAACAAAAACAGATGATGAATTAATTGCTTATTCAGAAGCAAAAGCAAAAGGTTACTATTTTTTAATCAAAGACAGATTTTATATTTGGAACAACAAAATGCCCACCTATGACCTTCCTAAAATTGTAGAAAACATTCCACAAATAGAAATAAAAAAAACATTTACTGATATTTATTTTTCCGCGCGAGGAATTGCCGGAATAGGAGGTAATAAAAATGATGTTAGAGTCCGACGAAATTAACCACTACGGGTCAGGTGAAAACCGCCAAAAAAAG
>CAVJCY010000116.1:0-6988 GCA_963648145.1 bacterium
ATTGCAATTTTTAGAGGTATCTTTGAAAACGCGATGTTTTAATTCATTGTATTTTAACGAATTAAAACTCGAAAGGTTACCTAAATAAAGCATTGTAAATGATTTTTAAGATATGCCCTCATAGCTAAATCAAAAAATTATATGACTTTATACAATAAAACGTGTATATTTATAGAATGGAAACAATAAAAGACTTGGGAAGATACACGTTTCCGGCTTTGCTGGCAAATAGTGTGAAAAAATTTGCAACCCGCCCTGCCCTTGCAATTGCAGGAAAGGAACCTTGCACATATAAAGAGATGGAAGCTAAAAGCCAGGCTTTTAGTGTTTTACTTGCTGAACTTGGACTAAAAGAAAATCAGAAAATTGCAATTCTTGGAGTTGGTCGTCCGGAATGGGGAATTGCCTACCTTGGAATTGTAAACCGCAGAATGATTGCAGTGCCTTTGCTTCATGATTTTTCAGCAACGGAAATTACTGCAATTCTTGGTCACTGTTGCGTCGACGCAATTGTCGTTGAAGAACGTTTTTACAATAAAATAAAAGATATTCAAAATGTTCTTCCAAAAATTATTATAAAACTTGATGATTTTTCTGTTATTGCTGGAGAAAAAACTGCAGAACTGAAATATGAGGATTTACCCCCGGTTGACGTACAGGAAGATGATACGGCTTCCATCATTTATACTTCTGGCACAACCGGAAGATCAAAAGGTGTTGAACTTACACATAAAAATCTTGTGTGGTCTGCAATGAGCGGTCAGTTTGTTCACCGTGTAAATAAAATGGACAGGTGTCTTTCGTTTTTACCGATTTCTCACGTTTATGAATTTTCAATCGGATTTACAATGCAGATTTTAAACGGAAGTTCCATTCATTACCTCGGTCGTCCGCCTGTAATCAGTGCATTGCTTCCGGCTTTTCAGAAAGTTCAGCCGACGATTATACTTTCCGTTCCATTAATTATGGAAAAAATTTATAAGGCAAAGATTATTCCTAGTTTTAATAAGAATGCCTTTACAAAGTTTCTTTCAAATTTTCCGCCGACAAGAAAAATTTTGTGCCGGATTGCAGGTAAACAACTGATTAAAACTTTTGGCGGAAAACTGAACTTTTTTGGCATTGGTGGTTCAAAAGTTGACCCGAATGTAGAAAAATTTATGCGCGCGGCAAAATTTCCGTACGCAATCGGATACGGACTTACAGAAACTTCGCCCTTACTGGCAGGTAGCGGTCCGGAAATTACAATCCCGGACGTTTTGGGTCCAACTTTGCCGGGACTTGATATTCAAATTGCAAATCCAAACGAAGAAGGTATTGGAGAAATTGTTGCAAAAGGTCCTAACGTAATGAAAGGATATTACAAAGCACCTGACCTTACGGAAAAAGCATTTACAACTGATAAAGATTCATGTGGTGCAGGTTATTTTAAAACCGGCGATTTGGGAACTCTGAAAAAAATGAAAGGAATTATAAGACTAAGTCTGAAAGGCCGTTCAAAAAATATGATTCTAGGACCGAATGGAGAAAATATTTATCCGGAAGATTTGGAATTTGTTTTGAATCAGCACCCTGTTGTAAACGAATCTCTTGTTGTTGAAGATGATAACGGTCTTGTAGCTTTAGTGCAGGTTGATGAAGACAAAATGAACGAGGAAGCAACAAAAAGAACAAAGATGAAATTCCCGAACCTCCTTGAAGTTGCCGCCGAATTCCAGCAGGATTTGGCGTATCAAAAGGAAGTAATTTTGAATGAAATTCAGTTCTTTGTTAATTCAAAAAGTAATAAAAATTCTCAGATTAAAAAAATTAAAACTGTCCCAGAATTTGAAAAAACTGCCAGTCAGAAAATTAAACGTTACCTTTACGATTTAAAAACTAAAATTTCAGGTAAGGACAAGAAAAAGAAATAATGCGTGAGCGATTGTAGTGGCCGCGAAGCGGGACGCCGCAAAAAAAGTGCCATTGTTCTGGCACTTTTTGGCGGTGGCCGGAGGCGCCCCGACGCCGTAGCCACGAAAAGCGCGACACTGCGTGCAATTTTTACTGAAAAATTATAAAAATGCTCTGCAAAATCGCAAATAAACTGAAATGCGCACGCAGGGGCACGCCCAAAATAAAAAAATTATCTTGAAAGTTTGCGATAAACAGTTCTTTTGGGAACTCCGGCTTCTTCGCCAAACTGTTCTTTTTTCCATTCTGCATATTCTGACCAGTTGCCTTCAAAATAGCGAACTTCGGAATTGTTTTCAAAAGCGATGATATGAGTGCAAATTCTGTCGAGGAACCAGCGGTCGTGACTGACAACCAGCGCACAACCGGCAAAATCTTCTAGAGCTTCTTCAAGAGCACGAACAGTCTGGACATCAAGGTCGTTTGTCGGTTCATCAAGCATAAGCACATTTCCACTTTCTTTAAGCATAAGACCTAGGTTCAGACGATTTTTTTCTCCGCCGGAAAGGACACTCACCTTTTTATTTTGATCCGCACCACCGAAATTAAACCAACCACAATATGCGTGGGCATTAACTTCGCGTACGCCACCTTCAAGGGCTCGTCCCTTTTCGTCAACAGCCCCGAGTTTTATTAAATCTGAACCGCCACTCAAAGTTTCATAAACTGTTTTATTTTCATCAAGAGTTGTACGAAGCTGATCCACATAAACCATTTTTACGGTTTTTCCAATTTTAATTTCGCCGGAATCTGGCTGTTCAAGGCCGGCAATCATTTTGAAAAGTGTAGTTTTTCCCGCGCCGTTTGGACCGACAATACCAACAATTGCACCAGCTGGAATATGAAGGTTTAAATTTTCAAACAAAAGTTTGTCGCCAAAAGATTTTGTAAGATTTTCAATGTCAATTACCTGACCGCCAAGTCGTGGACCGGCCGGAATAGAAATCTGAGTATCTTTAAGCTGAGTTTTTGAACCTTGCGCCAAAAGTTCGTTGTAACGAGTGATGTGCTCCTTGTGCTTTGCCTGGCGACCTTTTGCGGACATATGAATCCACTCAAGTTCACGTTGCAATTCTTTTTGTCTCTGACTTTCGTTTTTATTTTCCTGAGCAAGACGGGCTTCTTTTTGTTCAAGCCACGATGAATAATTGCCTTTGAACGGATAACCTTCTCCGCGGTCAAGTTCAAGAATCCAGCCGGCAACATCATCAAGAAAATAGCGGTCATGAGTAATTGCAATTACTGTCCCAGGATATTCGTGCAGGTGATTTTCAAGCCATGCAACAGTTTCTGCATCAAGGTGGTTTGTAGGTTCATCAAGAAGAAGAATATCCGGTTTTTGCAAAAGCAGACGGCAAAGGGCAACTCGGCGACGTTCACCTCCAGAAAGCACGTCTACAACCTGATCTGCCGGAGGACAGCGAAGTGCTTCCATTGCAAGTTCAAGGTTATTTTCAAGATTCCATGCATCTGCGGCATCAAGTTTTTCCTGAACTTCTGCCTGACGCGTGCAAAGTTTATCAAAATCTGCATCCGGGTCGCCAAAGGCTTCGTTAATTTTATCAAATTCTTCAAGAAGATCTGTAACAGGTTTTACACCTTCTTTTACAATGTCCATTACGGTTTTGCCAGATTCAAGCTGAGGTTCCTGTTCTAGATATCCGATTGTATAACCAGGTGCAAGAGTTGTTTCACCGGCATAATCTTTATCAATTCCTGCAAGAATTTTAAAAAGACTTGATTTACCAGAACCGTTCGGACCAATTACACCAATTTTTGCCCCGTAATAATATGAAATGCTGATGTCTTTCAGGACGACTTTTGTGCCGTATGAACGAGAAACTCTGTCCATTGTATAAATAATTTTTTTGTCATCATAAGTTTTAGCCATAACTACCCTCTTTTAAATATTTTGATTTTTTCTATTCAAGTGCGTAACATTCATAACCACTTGACCGCAGTCGTTCTGCAACGCTTCCTTTTGAATCATCATCCACAATTACGATGTAATAAGTTGTACCACTCGCACGTTTTTCTGAAGTTATGTAGGATTTAAATCCTTTTGAATTAACTTCATCACTTAAAAGTTTTGCATTACTTTCCGTTTTGAAAAGTCCAAGCTGTAATTTTGATGGAACGGAATAGCTTTCTTCTGATTTTTTTTGATTTTCTGAATTTTTAGTGCTCGTCGAAGCTTTTTTGTCATTTTGCTTTTGTACCGCCCTCAGATTTTCAGTTTGATTATTTCCGGAAGATTCTGAATAAGTACCTGTTCCAGTTTCTGCAACACCTGATTTTGGAACAAAAAACCAGAAAGGCGTTGGCAAAAGCTGAACGTCGCCGTTCACAATAGAAGTTTCCAGAGAGGACGGAAATTGCTTTTTTAATTCTTCAGAATAAGATTTATCGCCGGTAACATACCACAAAGTGAGCAAAATTGAGGGGCGTACATTTTTCATACTTTCAAGTTTTGCGTAAGTCTGAAGCATAATTACAGGTTCTTGGATTTGTTCAACAGATTCTGCACGACTTAAAGCCGACCACTGTGTATACAAATTAATGTAAGAAATAACATTTTGATTTTTAGAATTTCTGATTGAAGAGTTTAAATAACTGTCGGCAGACTGCCAGTCACCTGCACAAAGTGCACAGCGAATTGCAGAAAGTACAAGATCCTGATTTGTTTTCTTTGGCATACCGTCCGCATCTCCAGCAGAAATTCCGGCCGCCCGGGCATAAGTTTTCTGGGCATCATCAAAAAGCAAAAGTTGTTCCTGAATACCCGCAAGATAAATTAACGAAGAACGTTTTTCTGTTAAATCCGTGAGTTTTTCTATCTGAGTTTTAAGATAAGAAATTGAATCGTCAACATTTTCTTTTCTGGCAGCTTCTTCGGCAAGTTGTTTTGCCTTTAGTTCCGCGCTAAAAGCAAAATTTACACAAAAAATACAAAACAGAAAGCAGAAGATTTTTTTTATTATCATTGATTTATACTTTCCTTTCCTGCATTTTCAGCACTTCTAGCAAGAGACCTTCTTTTTGTGTCTGATTCAGTTTTTGACTCCGCAGAATCAGAATTTTCGTCGCCACCGTGCTCTTTTGAATGTCTGCCTTTTTTTATTTTTTCAATTTCGCGCGCTGTTCTTTCTGATTTTTCGGAACTAGAAGATTTTGAAGCCTTTAACTTACAAATAATCAAGCAAAGAACTGCAATAATTATTCCGCAGGCAAATGCAACTAGAACTAAAACCAACGCAGAAATATTTGTGTAAGTTTTAAAAAACCAAAAAGTATTAGCAACGCTGGTAAGATTTTTTCCTACGAAAAATGCAAGAAAAATCACCAGAGCAATCAAAACTATCAATGCAACCATCATAATTCAATTTTACATTGAAAAAATGAATGTGACTAGTTTATTCAGTTATGGGAACCTAAAAATTGCAAATTTTAGAGATACCCTTATTTTATTACTTCAAGGCGGATTGTATTTGTATTTCCGGAAATTCCGTTTGTAGGACCACCTGTAAGAACTACGCGATCGCCTTTTTGCAATTTAAACGTTGATTTTGCATATTTTACAGCCGTGTAAAACATTACATCAACAGAATTAAATTCTTCTGTAAGCACCGGAGTAACACCCCAGCTCATATTTAACTTTCGCAGAGCCTTTGGTGAAGTTGTCATACCGATAATGTCAACCGGACAACGAAAACGACTTACCATCCGCACAGTTTTTCCAGAAAGCGAACTGATTACAATTCCTTTTGCCTTTGTATCAATTGCCATGGAACAGGTTGAATGAGAAACGGCATCTATAACATTTTTGATTATATATTCAGTGTTTCTGAAAACTTTTGTATAATCAATGTTTTTTTCAGTGTATTCTGCAATTTCAGCCATGCTTTTTACAGCCTGAACAGGATATTTTCCTGCGGCAGTCTCGCCGGAAAGCATAATTGCAGATGAACCGTCATAAACGGCATTTGCAACATCGGAAATTTCTGCTCTTGTAGGACGAGGATTATGAATCATTGATTCAAGCATTTCTGTTGCAGTAATAACGCGTTTGCCCAAAAGACGACAGCGGCTGATTAAAAATTTCTGAACAGGAGGAACTTCAACAAACGGAATTTCTACGCCTAAATCTCCGCGGGCAACCATAATTCCGTCTGCAATTTCGCAAATTTCGTCAATTTTATCAACGCCGGACTGATTTTCAATTTTTGCAATAATATCAATGTCGTCACCACCGTTTTCATCAAGGAATGTACGCAAATCCTGCAAATCCTGCTTACAACTGACAAAAGATGCCGCAACAAAATCAATGTCATTTTTAATTCCAAAAAGCAAATCAGACTTATCTTGTTCACTGAGGTAAGGACCTTTCATAACGTGATTCGGAAAATTCATACTTTTGCGGTCAGACATTTCGCCACCGACAATAGTTTTACAAATGGCGTCGTTGCCTTTTAATTCCGTGACTTCAAAAATCAAAAGTCCATTGTTAACCATGATTTTATCGCCGGTTTTAAGTTCATTTATCAGATTTTTATAAGAAACGGAAACTCTTTCTTGATTTCCTTCAACTTCGTCCGTTGTAAAAGTAAAAGTATCGCCGTCATTAAGCATAATCCTGTGATTTTCAAAAGTCTTGATTCTGTATTCCGGACCTTTTGTGTCAAGCATAATTGCGATTGGCATATTCACTTTTTCGCGGACAGATTTTAGCAAATCAATATTTTTTTGATGTTCTTCGTGAGTTCCGTGAGAAAAATTAAGTCTTGCGACATTCATTCCGGCTTTGCACATTGATGTTAAAGTTTTTTCATTATTACTTGCCGGACCAATTGTACAAATGATTTTTGTTTTACGCATTTTTTTTGCCTTTTAAAATTTAGGGCATCTCTAAAAAATCATTTTCAATGCTTTATTTAGAGATGTCGACGGGTTTTAATTCGTTAAAATACAACGAATTAAAACATCGCGTTTTCAGAGTTACCTCTAAAAATTGCAATTTTTAGAGGTTCCCTTTACA
>CAVJCY010000117.1:0-6879 GCA_963648145.1 bacterium
GATAAAAAAAGATATTTTTGAGTTTTGCCAGTTGGAAGGCATTTCAACTAAATAATATTTTTTAACAGTTAAAAAATATTTTCAAACAAACCTTGACAGATTCAAAAAAATAGTTATATACTTAAATTAAGATATGTCAAAAGACAGTCGCTACAAGAAGTAGTGGCTGTCTTTTTTTTTGTTTTTTTTAATTTTTCGAGGGAAGGTATGGTAATTTTTGAGAATTACATTAAAAAATCTGAAAAAAGTGGTCAGATGAAGCCACGATTGTATTATTTTAAAAGTAATTTTTCCGCACTTCCTAACAATTTAGCCATGCAAAAAAATATGGTGGGTATTCATAAGAAATCACCATCTGAAAATCACAATATTCAAGTCACTAATAATTCTGTCAATAAAAATTTTAGAACTTTTTACTATGTTCAGAAGTCAATTCTGGTATTGAAGAATTGTAAAGCCATATAATTGGGGAGGATAAAGAAAATGAATGATTTTGATGACGAAATATTAATTCAGGGCAATATTTGCAAATCTATTTCTGGTGATGAAGACGAAAACGGAAATTATGTTTTTGAAGTTGAAGCGAGCAATGAAAATCTTGATTTGCAGAATCAGCGGACGCTTCAAAGTGCATTGCTTAAGTCTAAGGAATATTTTCTGACTAACGGTGTAATCAGTGATGACCATTTGCATAGAGTTCGCAATTCAAACGGTGATATAGACAGTCATAAAGATAAAATCATAGGTGAGCCGGTTTCTGTTCGTACTGATGGAAAATCAACTTTTGTAAAAGGAATTCTTTATAAGGGCGTTGCTGCTGCAAAACCGTATATTGAACTGCTCAAAAATAAGTCAAGTCGTGTAAAAGCATCTATTGGCGGTATTATGCCAAAAATCCGCAAAAATGCTGACGGTTCAGAAACTATCACTGATTTTATGTGGAATGATTTAGCTCTTACTTGTTCGCCGGTAAATTGGACTGTTGGAAGTGCAAAATTTGCAAAAAGTATTGCGCTTGTTGATTTTTGTAAATCTCTTAATGCCGGAAATGCTACAAATGCAGAAAATTTTGAGGGCGGAAGAGTTTTGCAGAATGAAGATATTGAAAAAGAAGATTCAGAAAATCAGAAAGTGCCGGAAGAAGAAAACAAGAAAGATGAAAATGAAACTACTGATGTTAAAAAGTCTGATTCTGATGATGAAGAATCAATTTTTAATGAATGTTACGACGGCATTGATAGCGGTGAATTAAAAACAAAAGAGGACATTGAAAACTTTTTTATAAAACACGGTTATGACAAAGAAACTGCAAGAGATAAAACTCTTGAAATTATAAAACAGGGAGGAATAAAAATGCGTAAAAGTCATTTTAGTTCAACTATCAGCGAACTTTTGAAATCTTTTGATGGTGATAAAGAATCAGAAAAGAAAGATGAAAAAAAAGAAGCTGATGAAAAAGAATCTGAAACTCTTTTTGAAGATGAAGCACCAGAAGCTGATGAAAAAGAGGAAGTGGAAAAATCAGATAGTGAAGAAGAGGAGAATGAATCTGATGAAAAAGTCGAAAAATGCGGTGTAAAAAAATCCATTGAAGATGAATTTACAGGCTCTTTTTTTGACGCTACTGATTTTGTTAAATCTATGGGCGAAACAATTGACCGCCAGGCAGAAGAAATTGAAAGTCTGAAAAAGTCTATTGAAGAACTTCAGAACAATATGATTGATGTTACAAAGTCATTAAGCAATTATCTAAAAATGCCTAATGCCCGGTCTACAGTCATTTCAAAATCAATGGATGAAACAACAGTAACAATGGCTAATCACCCGTCAAGACGTCCTACTGCTGTCGATTTTGACATTTTGAAATCAGCTTTGGTAAAAGCAACTAAAGCTGATGCAATTGGACTTGAGGAAGTTCAGTATTTGAATTCTCAGTTCCAGAAATCTATGAAAGGTGTACAGATTAAACCTGAAACATGGAGCAAAATCTGTTCAATCGTAAAAACTTATCGTTAGAAAAAGGGAGGAAATCGAAAATGAGCGATATTTTTGATAACGAATTTGATTCAAGTTCTCAGAATGCAGATCTTGAAAAGGCATTGGAAGCTGGATATGGCACTGATGCAGGTGCTTATTCTCAGGGCCGCGCTCTTCAGCGTGAAGATTTGGAAGCTACACTCGTTAGTGTACTTGACGTAAAACAGAATGATTTGAAACTCTTCCACAAACTGCATAAACAGCCGGTTTCTTCTACTGTTCATCAGGTAAATCGTCAGACATCTGTAGGTGATGATGAATTCTTGTTCAAAGGTGAGGGCGAACAGGCAACTGAAGACGACCCAAAATTTGAACGAAAAATTTACGAAACAAAGTATATGTCTAGTAAATGGCAGGTTTCTCATCCTCTTACACTTACTGACAATGCAGAAAATCCGATTAATGCTCAGAAAGTTTCTGCTGTTATGCGTGTTTCAAAAGGCACTGAACGTACAATTTTCCACGGTGATTCAAGTGTAAATCCTAAACAGTATGATGGTCTTCTTAAGATTCTTCGTGATTCTTCAAAAGATACGAAAGTTGAAGAAAGACTGCGTGCTACTCGTATGGATCTTAGAGGTCTTGAAATTGGCGAAAAAGATGACACTCTGGGAATTGATGCAGGTGAAGCATTGTTTGATGAAGTTGCAGAAAAGGTTTACACAAAAGGTGGTGACCTTGCAGAAGCATACTTTCCGCCGGTTTTGTCTAAACAGTTCAAGAAAATGTATTCTGACCGTCTGCGATTTACCACATCTGATTCAGAATTTGCATTGGAAAAACTTCCAAACATCATTACTGCTACAAACTCTACAATCAAGATTCGTGATGATGCCGGTGCTGATAAGATGTTCAAAGTAAAAGGTGAAGTTTTTGCTGCCGGGGACGCTACAAAACGTCCTAACACTCCAGCATCTATTGCGGGTAGTGCAGCCGCTGATTCTGAATCTAAGTTCAGTACAGGTTTTGCCGGAACTTATGTATATGGTGTTCACGCAATCAATGCTTATGGTGTTTCTGCAACTCCAGCTCTTGCAAGTGTTGCTGTTTCTGCTGGAGACAAAGTTACATTGACAATTACACCAGATACAAACGGCGTTGCACCAACTGGATATGTAATCACTCGTTCAAATGCAAACGGAACAAAAGCAATGGAAATGGTACGTATTGCAGCAAACGGATTTACACCGGTTGAATATGTTGACTTCAATGAAGATTTGCCAGGAACTGCATCTGTTGTACTTCTTACACCTACAACTGATGAACTTAAACCTAATGCCTCATTTGGTCAGCTTATGGGACTTTCTAACTTTGACCTTCCAACAGATTCAAGTCTTGCACATCGTGGTGTTGTTGCGCTTTACGGTATGTTTGAACTTCGTGCGCCTGAATATTGTGCAATCATTGATAACGTTGGTTACAGTGGCGGTCTTTACTAATTAAACGGAGGTTGTTGTTATGGCTAGAAAATCATCTAACGTAACAACAACATCCGAAAGTGAAAAATTTCTGGATGTTGTTGAAACTTCAAAAGAAGAAATAAAAGAAGTTGAAAAAACTTCAAAGAAATCAAAAGAAATCAATGATGATGACGTCGTAAAAATCTTGAATCTGATTTGTGCCGGACGAAAAGTTTTTACAGTGGATAATAAAAATCCAGTCATTTTTGATGATAAAGGTATTGCAGAAGTAAACGGAAAAGAAGCTAAAAGACTTCTTAACATTCCCGGTTACTCACTTGCTTAATAGTGGAGAAAGGTAAAATGGCAATTTCAGCGGAAAGTACATCAAACAGAATTCTTGTTGTTATTTCAAATGATGACAACGGACCTTTTGTATTGCAGAGGGCAGATTATAAAAATAGATTCTGGAAAACTTGGACTAAAGATGGATTTGTCATTTTAGAGAACACTACAGAAGAAACAGAAAAAGAAACTTCAGAAGAACCATTAAAAGCACTTACGATTAATTCGGGTGATTTTGTAGATTCTTTTGAACTGACAGACGGTCTTTATGAATATCGTTATGTCAGTGCTGCAAAAGAAAATCCGGACGGCATAAAAGATTATGTTTATTCAACATGGGTAAAGTATGGCACGCCGGATTCAATTGGATACACTTTTAATAATTATCATTCACCGGCAGGAAAATGGGGTACTGCGGTTACCCCTGATGACTGTCGTTTTACGTATTTATGGGGAACTGACACAAAGTCTACAAATGGTCAATATTTTACAGATGAACAGATTCAGTTTTTTGTTGATGAAGCTACACGCTATCTTGAACGTGAATTGAATATTTCGATTGTAAAAACAGTTATTAAGTGTCAGGCAGAAGATAGAAATTTAAAACAAGGCGTTGATTATGATGAAGAAGAACCGTATTACGATTTTTCATTCAGAAAGATTCAACGCTACGGAATGATTCAGACAAAACACCGCCCTATTATCAGCGTTGAAAAATGCGAACTGCTTAATAAGGGCGGAAGTAATATTGATATTTTGAACAATGGCGCGGTAGTTGACAGAAAACAGGGCGTAATTAAGTTTACAAAACGACCGTTTATGCCGTCGGATACAAGTAGAAACATTTCCACTTCGATAAGTCGTTATGGTTCTGAAACATTGCAACCACATCTATTTTATTCAATAGATTACACAGCCGGATATAAAACAAGTGATGATATTCCAGCAGATTTAAGACAGATTATTGCAAAAGTTGCTGCAATTTCGTTATTGAACGTAATCGGCGATGGTCTTATGGCAGGTTTTTCAAGTTCATCATTAAGTATGGACGGAATAAGCGAAAGTTTCAGCTCTACACAGTCTGCAACTTCTGCAACTTACGGAGCGAGAATTGCGGTATATCAACAGGAAGTTGAAAAATATATAAAGGATAATAGATATAAATTTGGATTTTTGCCGATTGGGGCGTTATAAAACTAATAATTGACTTTGTCTGATGTTTTTAAGGATTTTTTCCATCAGACATTTTTGATTGAGTTTTCGGTCTCATAAAAAACCGATTATTTTTGAATGCTGGAGGAATATTAAATGGGAGTTGTAAATAAAATTAAATGTAAAAATGTAGTTTATGAAATTGAAGATGAAGATGCTCAAAATGATATTGCCAATATTTACACAAAGGAAGAAGTTGATGAATTATTAAAAGCACTGACCGGATTTAATTTTGAAATTGTTGCAGAACTGCCGTCAGAAAATATTTCAACGCATACAATTTATTTATTGCCTGTGGATTCTGAAAATCTGGAAAACGGATACACCGAATATATCCGGGTAAATAACGAATGGCAGATTTTAGGGACAACAAAAGATAATTTCAGTGATTATTATACAAAATCTGAAATTAAATCTTTGCTTGACGGTAAACAAGATTCACTGATTATAGAAAATGAATTGCTTGAAAATAGCGAAAATCTTGTAACAAATAAAACAATTACACTTGCAATCAATAAAAAAGCAAATCTTACAGATATTACCGCTGCATTGCAAATGAAAGCTGATTTATCTGACGTTCCGTCAAAATTGACTGATTTGGAAAATGACGGCGATTTTATAAGAGATGCGGATTATGTTCATACTGATAATAATTTTTCAACGGAAGAAAAAAATAAACTTGCAAGCATTGCATCTGGTGCTGAAAAAAATATTCAATCTGATTGGGCTCAAACTGATGAAAATGAAGAGGACTTTATTAAAAACAAGCCTAATCTTGCTGGCGTTGCATTGTCAGGAAGTTATGTAGATTTAATTGATGAACCTACGTCTTTATCTTATTTTACAAATGACCCGGGGTTCATTGATAATACTGTAAATGACTTAAAAAATTATTATCTGAAATCTGATGTTTATTCCAAACTTGAAATAAATGACTTATTAAAAGATATTTCTGGAATTCAAATTAAAGTTGTTGAATCTTTGCCGGCAGAAGATATAAAAACAAACTGCATTTATATGATTCCGTCTACTGATGTAATTGAAAATGATAATTATGATGAATATTTGTACGTCAATTCAAAATGGGAAAGAATCGGAACAACGACCATTGACTTAAGCAAATATTACACAAAAGAACAGATAGACAGTTTTTTGAACGACAAAGAAAATACAATCACAAAATTGCCGGTAGAAAAGGGCGGAACAAATGCAAGCACTACAAAAGAGGCAACTTATAATTTATTTCTGGATATTGATGAATCAATTGTTGATGTGACTGACACTGATTCAATTATTACAAGCGTTGTAACGCCGTCTGCATCTACAGGAGCATTTAGAAAACGCTCAGTCAGCCGGTTATGGAACTGGATTGCGGATAAAATATCATCGGTTTTTGGACTTAATGAGGACACTTTCAGCGGAACTGCGGACAAGGCTAAATCAGACATAAACGGAAATCAGATTGATACTACCTATGTTCCTAAAACTACTACTATTAATGATAAAGAATTAGCTGACAATATAGTTCTAACGGCCTCTGACGTAGGAGCTTTACCAGCTGATGGAACGGCAGTAAAAGCCACTAACGCTACTAACGCTACTAACGCGACAAAGGCGAAACAAGACGCAAACGGCAATGTAATTAATTCTACTTATTTAACTAAAACAGACGCTAGTAATACTTATCAACCAAAAGGTAGTTATCAGGCAGCTGGTGACTATGTTGAAAACGAAGACTTACAAAAATATGCTATTCAATTTAATTCAATAAGTCAAATTAATACAATAACTGGAAGCACTTTAACCTCAGGGACAGCAACTGTTTTAGGCAGTTCGGCAGTTGATATTTGGACGGCATTAAAAACTTACGGTAACGCTAAAGCCT
>CAVJCY010000118.1:0-6778 GCA_963648145.1 bacterium
TTATGAGTGACATTTTTGATAAAAAGCAGATGACAGAAGAAGACATTAAGCTTCAGTACATTACTCCTGCCTTGCTTTCTAAGTGGGACATCAAAAAAATCACTATGGAAACTTCACCGCTTAATAATTTTACAGACGGTAAAGTTCACATTAAAGGCAATATTCCAGGCCGGGAAAAAGGCAAAAGATGCGACTACGTTCTCTGGTATAACAAGGCAATTCCTCTGGCAATCGTCGAAGCAAAAGACAATAATCATTCATCTTCGTTTGGAATGCAGCAGGCTGTCAGTTATGGAATTATGATGAATGTTCCTTTTGTCTATACTTCAAACGGTGACAGTTTTTTTGAACACGATTTTACAACCGGGCTCGAAAAAGAATTCCCCCTTACAGATTTTCCCACTGCAGAAGAACTTTACAACCGCTGGAAAAATGTTGACTCACAGAAAATCCTTGAAGTCGAAAATAAAATGCAGTATGCAGTTGACGGCAATTCCAGGATTTACGATGTTCCGCTTTGTTACGAAGAAAAACTCATGAACACGCCGTTTTATTCAGGTGCGGACTGTTATCCTCCGCGCTACTATCAGCGCAATGCAGTAAACATGACTCTTGAAGCAATTGCAAAAGGACGCACAAGGATTCTTATTGCAATGGCAACCGGAACAGGAAAAACATATACGGCGTTTCAGCTAGTCTGGCGTTTACTTGAATCCGGAACAAAAAAGAAAGTTTTATATCTTGCAGACAGAAACAACCTTGTAGACCAGTCAATCCAGCAGGATTTTAAGCCTTTAGGAAAAGTAATTCATAAAATCAATTTCCAGAAAGAAGATAAGTCAAAACTAAGTGCCTGGCAGGTTTACTTTGCCCTTTATCAGCAGCTCGATTCTTCTAAGCACAGGGGCGAAGAAGCTGAAGAAACAGAAGAAGAAATTGAAGCAGAAGTTTCAAAATACAAGGAATTCTTTAATCCAGACTTTTTTGATTTGATTATCGTAGACGAATGTCACCGCGGTTCTGCCAAAGCGGATTCAAGATGGAGAAAAATCCTTGATTATTTCTGCGGCGCAACTCAGATAGGAATGACGGCAACTCCAAAAGAAACAAAATATGTTTCAAATATAGACTATTTTGGAGAGCCGGTTTACAGCTACAGTTTAAAGCAGGGAATCGAAGACGGATTTTTAGCTCCGTTCAAGGTTGTTAATGTTCACACAAATATTGACGACAGCTGGCGGCCAAAAAAAGGACAGAAAGATATTTACGGAAACGAAATAGAAGACCGCGAATATAACCTTATTGATTATGACTACAATATTATTATTCAGGACAGAATAGACGAAGTTGCCTGTGAAATTACAAAATACCTGAAAGAAACAGACCGCATGTCCAAGACAATCGTGTTCTGCCCGACAGAAGATGCAGCAGACAGAATGCGCGTTGCCTTAAATAACCTTAATACCGATATGGTTTTGCGCGACAGTCAGGGGAATGTAAAAGAACAGTATGTTGTGCGCATTACCGGAAGCGACAAATACGGAAAAGAAAAACTTGATTATTTTATTTCCGTTGGCGAAAAATATCCTGTAATTGCAACAACTTCAAAACTTCTTTCTACAGGTTCAGACTGTAAAATGGTAAAACTGATTGTCATTGATGAACTTATAAATTCAATGACAGAATTCAAGCAGATTATCGGGCGAGGGACCAGGCTTCGCTACAACGAAGGAAAAACTCACTTTACGATAATGGACTTTCGCCGCGTAAGCCGCCTGTTCGCAGATCCTGAATGGGACGGAGAAATTGAACAGGCAGAAGATTTTGGACTGGCTGAACGCAAAATTGATGATGAAAATGATGATGAGAGCAAAAATGCTTTACAAAATGGTGATGGAGAAGATGATTCAGCCACAGACGGAAATTCAAATTCTTCAAAAGTAGTGCAGGTTGTAGGAAAAGGCGGAGTGAATATAAAAGTTCTTCAGCGTTTAGTTTCGGTTTACGATACAGACGGAAAATTATTAAAGCAGGAATCAATCGAAGACTACACAAAAGAAAGCATAATCGGCACATATCAGACACTGGAAAACTTTATACAGACCTGGAACGAAGAACAGAAAAAAGAAGTTATCCGCAATATGTTAAAAGAAAAAGGAATCGATCTTGAACTTGTAAAAAAAGATCAGAACATGAGCGATGTAGACGACTTTGATTTTATCTGCCACATAGCATTCAACCAGAAGCCTCTGACCCGCAGGGAGCGTGCAAATAACGTTAAAAAGCGAGACATATTCGCCAGATACACAGATGCAGCAAAAGAAGTAATCAACGCCCTGCTCGATAAATACGCAGAACTTGGAATCTACGACATAGAATCAACAGAAATCTTAAAGCAGAATCCGTTTACAAAATACGGAAAACCCGCAAGAATAGCAGCCCTGTTTGGCGGAAGCGCACAATACCGCCAGGCGTTAAGAGAACTGGAAGAAGCATTGTATTCTGCATAAAAAATCTCAACAAATTGACAAAAAAAGGAAAAATAAATGAGTAACTTAAGCAGTTTTGTAAAAAGAATCCGCGATGTAATGCGTAACGATGCCGGAATCAACGGCGATGCACAGAGAATCGAACAAATCGCATGGATGCTTTTCTTAAAAGTGTACGACGCAAAAGAAGAAGACTGGGAATTTGAAGACGAAAACTACGAATCAATCATTCCAGAAAACTTACGCTGGAGAACCTGGGCACATACACAAAACCAGAACGAAGGCTTAACCGGCGACAAGCTTCTGGATTTTGTAAACAATGAGCTTTTCCCTGAATTAAAAAATCTTGATGTAACTCCTTTAACACCAGTCAGGCAGTCGATTGTACGCACAACTTTCGAAGACGCCAACAACTACATGAAAGACGGTGTCCTTTTGCGGCAGATTGTAAACATCATTGACGAGCTTGACTTTGGAAGCTACGAAGAAACACATGCATTCGGCGAAATCTACGAAACAATCCTAAAAGAACTGCAAAGCGCCGGAAGTGCCGGAGAATTCTATACTCCGCGCGCCGTAACACAGTTTATGGCAAAAATGATAAAACCTCAGATTGGCGAAACAATGGCAGACTTTGCCTGCGGAACCGGTGGATTTTTAAGCAGCTGGATAAAAGAACTCGAAGTCATAAAAAATTCAAAAACCAGCATTACAAACGAAGAATCCGAAAAAATCTACAATTCGATTTACGCAGTAGAAAAAAAGCAGTTCCCTTATATGCTCTGCGTAACAAACATGCTTTTACACGGAATCGACAGCCCGAAAGTTTACCACGGAAACTCCCTCACAAATAAACTTTTAGACTACACACAAAAAGACGCCTTCGATGTAATCTTAATGAACCCACCATACGGCGGAAGCGAAAAAGACGACATAAAGCAGAACTTTCCTGCAGACCTGCGCTCAAGCGAAACAGCCGATCTTTTTATGGCAGTAATAATGTACCGTTTAAAGGAAAAAGGCCGCGCCGCAGTAATTGTCCCGGACGGATTTTTGTTCGGAAACGACAGCGCAAAAAACAACCTTAAAAAAAAGCTTTTAACAGACTTTAACCTGCACACAATAGTCCGCCTGCCAGGAAGCGTATTCAGTCCTTATACTTCAATTACAACAAACATCCTCTTTTTTAACAACGAAGAACCGGACGGCTTTACCTGGTTTTACCGCGTAGACATTCCGAGCGACCGCAGGCACTTCAGCAAAACAAAGCCGATGGAACTCAAACACTTTGACGACTGCATTGCCTGGTGGAACAACCGCACAGAAATTACAGACGCCGACTCAAACCCAAAGGCAAAAAAATACACCGCAAAGGAACTCTTAGAAAACGGCTGTAACTTTGACCTCTGCGGCTACCCGCACGAAGAAGAAGAAATCTTAAGCGTAAAAGAAACAATCCAGAACTACGAAGAAAAACGCAGTGCCCTGAACGCCGAAATCGACAGACTCCTGGAACAGATTACCGCCCTTCACCAGAAAGCACAAAAGGGAGAGCTGTAAATGACAGAAGAACTTTTATCCATAATTGAAAAATACAATTCTCTTGGTGTAAAAGATCAGCTTGATTACGATAAATTTTATCTTTATTCAATTATTACGCATTCAACAGCTATAGAAGGTTCAACTGTTACAGAAATCGAAAATCAACTGCTTTTTGACGAAGGAGTTTCTGCCAATAAACCAATAAAAGAACAGATGATGAATCTGGATTTAAAAAAAGCATACGAACAGAGTTTTATTTATGCAAAAAATCATGAAAAAATCACCATAGACTTGCTTTGCAGTCTTTCTGCAATCCTTATGCAAAACACAGGTTCACAATATAAAACAATTGCTGGAAATTTTTCTTCCGCAAAAGGAGAACTTCGCTTGCTGAACGTAAGTGCAGGACGTGGTGGAAAAAGTTATCCTGCCTGGCAGAAAGTTCCAGAAAAACTACAAAAAATCTGTGATTATCTGAATGAAGAACGAAAAAAAATTACTGGTGAAGATATTATTAAAGCCTATAAACTCAGTTTTGAAGCTCATTATCTGCTTGTTTCCCTGCATCCCTGGGCTGATGGCAACGGAAGAATGAGCCGGCTTTTAATGAATATGATTCAAAAAGAACTAAGTCTTATCCCTTCTATCGTAAAAAAAGAAAATCGTGCCAGATATATTCAAAGCCTTGCAGACAGTCAGGAAAAAGAAGATTCATCAGAATTTATTGATTTTATGTTTTTTCATCATGCAGAAAATCTAAAAGAACAGATTGCACAGTATGAAAAATCAACTCAATTTACCCAAAATGATACTTTAAAAGTGCAAAATGATACTTTAAATGATACTTTAAATCTTACAGACAAAGAAAAAACTGTTTTACGTCTTATAAAAGCAGACTTAAACATAAAAACAGAAGAAATCGTTTTTAAAACTGGATTCAGCCGGCCAACCGTTATGCGTACAATAAAAACGCTAAAAGAAAAAAATCTGCTTGAACGCCTGAATTCAAAAAAATCCGGCAGCTGGAAGGTGAATAAATGACCGCAAAAGACTTACTAAAAGAAATTAAAAAAAAATCACACGGATTTGCAGATTTCTACGAAATCTGCTGGTGCAGACTGGAGGAGAATTGGAAATAAATGAATAACACTACATCAAAAATTTCCATCCGTTTTTTTAAAGACACCGAAGTACGTGCTGTATGGGACGAAGAAAACTCAAATATTCAGTTGGTTAGTGCCACTACCCAACTGAAATTGACGGCAGCGGACAGCACAAAAATAAAAACATTACTTCAAAATGCCCTTACCGACAAAATTGCAGACCGCGAAATGTTTATGAAAGGCATAGATTATTCTTATTATTACGAAGAGGCCGACCAATGACCGCAAACTAGTACATTTTTTGCACAAGTTCATTTTTAGGAGAAAATTTAGTGAATAATATTGAAATATATAAAGCTGCAGACGGGTCAACTGAAATTTCTGTAAAAATTGAAGAAGAAACAGTTTGGCTTACTCAGCAGCAAATGGTGGATTTATTTAAAACATCACGAACTAATGTTGTTGAGCATATCAAGCATATTTACGAAGAAAAAGAACTGACAGAAGAGGCAACCTGTCGGAAATACCGACAGGTTCAAATTGAAGGCAAACGTTCTGTAACTCGTGAGCTTCCATTTTACAACCTTGATATGATAATTTCTCTTGGCTACAGAATAAAATCTTCTACCGCTACGCAATTCCGCAAATGGGCAACAAATGTATTAAAAAAGTATCTTATAAACGGCTATGCCATAAATGAGAAGCAGCTCCGCCAGGAACATCAAAAACTGCTGGCATTACAGACATTAACGTCATCTTTTGCGCAAAATCTTAATTCAGAAAAACTTGAAAATATTGGTGACATAAAAAAAGCCGTAAACTTTCTTCATGATTTTTCAAACGGTCTTATTCTTCTTGACGATTTTGATCATGGAACTTTGGACAAAAAAGGAAAAACTGCAGAAACGGCAGTCAGAATTGAAGAAAAAGAATTTCTTGAAGTAATAAACTCTATGAAGCCCCAGTTTGAAAGCAGTGTTTTTGGAATTCCCAAAGACGACGGATTTTCAAGTGCAGTAAACAACATTTATCAGACTTTTGGCGGAACAGAACTTTATCCCACACTTGAAGAAAAAGCCGCCATGCTTTTATATTCAATTACAAAAGATCACTGCTTCCACGACGGAAACAAACGAATCGCAGCCAGCTGCTTTTTATACTTTATGAAAAAAACAAAATGCTTTATGTAAACGGAAAAAAACGCATAGATGACGACACATTATTTGCCATAACGCTGTTCATAGCCGAAAGCAAAGCCGGAGACATGGAAATGTTCCGTCAGATTATCATCAGCATTTTAAACAGGAATTTGTAAATGACCGCAAAAGACTTAAAAAACGCACTTTTACAGGAAGCCGTTCAGGGCCGCCTTGTACCGCAGATAGCCGCAGAAGGCAATGCAAAAGATTTGCTTGAAGAAATTAAAAAAGCCAGAGAAGGAGGGGGAAGTCTCCCCCTCGCTGCAGCCGCTAAAGCGTCTTCCGCTACCCCCTCTGCGGGGACACCCCGCAACGCCCCGGACACGGTGCTTGAGCCAGTTGTCCGAAGGCACAAGCGAAGCGCAGTAACTGCCGTTACAAAAAGTGATTTGCGCAGCAAATCACAAATCCGTGTGACAAAAAAAGAACTGCCGCCAGTAACCGC
>CAVJCY010000119.1:0-6456 GCA_963648145.1 bacterium
AAAATTGCAATTTTTAGAGGTAACTCTGAAAACGCGATGTTTTAATTCGTGCTACATCAACGAATAAAAACTCGCACGTATCTCTAAAAAAGCATCGAAAATGATTTTTTAGAGATACCCTAAATAAAACTACAATTTTTTACAATTATATTGTATAATGTAAAAAGTATTTTATGGGAGGAAAAATGCATAAAGTAAAAGTAATATCTGGATGTGCTACATTTGGATTTATTTTGTCTTTTGTGTTCGGTTTATTTTCCCATTCAAAATTCTATTTCATTTTATTAAAAGCTTTGATTTTTGCATTGGTTTTTGCACTGGTCGGGCTTTTGATTTCCATTGTTTTTTCAAAATTTCTTGATGATGATAGTCCTAGTGAATTTGCATCTTCTGATGATTCTGGAAACACACAGAAGCAGGGTGCTAATTTGGTTGTAGTTGATCAGGAGTTTGAAAGAGGGGACAGCGAAAATCATTTTGTTGTTGGTGAAAAACACCAAATGCTTAATGAAAATGATATTGAGCATACAGATGATTCTACTGCTGACAAAAAGAATTCAGATTCCGGTTTCGTTCCGTTAAGAAATACAGAAACTGTGAATAATATTTCTGGAACCGAGTCTGTAAAAGCAGCTTCTCAAGCGTCTTCAACGGCTTATGCTGATTCATCGGTAGTAAAAAACACCGATTCTGCAATTAGTGAAGGTCTTGATACTTTGCCGGATATGGAAAATTTTAATTTTGAGTCAAAACCTTTGAATGTTGTGACTTCAAGTGATGATTCTGTTTCATCTTCTTCTTTTGGATTTTCTTCTGAAAAAAAAGAAGCTGAAGGAAAAGGAATGGAAGAGCAGGATGCAGAGCTGATGGCAAAAGCAATCAGTTCTGTTCTGTCTGAAGAAAAAGATTTATAGCGTATTTAATTAAGGGGAAAATATATGCCAATTAATGACGAACAGCAAGAAGATGACTTGTGGGTAGAGTTCAGAAAAACAAAAGCTCCGGCCTTAAGAGATAAATTCATCAGACAGTATATGCCGCTTGTTAAATATGTTGCTGGAAAAGTTGCAGTTGGAATGCCTAGTAGTGTTGAATTTGATGATCTTGTTGGTTTTGGTCAGTTTGGGCTTCTTGATGCAATAAATAAATATGATGTTGCTAAAAATGTAAAATTCAAAACCTATGCTGTAACAAGAATTCGTGGTGCTATTTTTGATGAATTGCGTCAGATTGATTGGGTACCGCGTTCTGTTCGTCAAAAATCACGTGAAATTGAAGATACAATTAGTTCTCTAGAAGCAAAATTAGGACGTTCCGCATCTGATTCTGAAATTGCACAGAAGTTAAATATGTCGGAAGAGGAATATCATAAAACTGTGATGAAAGTTTCAGGAACAAGTATTCTGTCTTTAAATGATGTGTGGTATTCCGGAGATGACAATGACAGTATGTCTATCGGGAATAATATTGAAGCACCGGCAAGTTTAAATCCTGATGTTATTGCAGAACGGGAAGAAATTAAAAAAGTTATTGCACAGGCCATTAGTGAACTTCCAGAAAAAGAAAAGATGGTAATCGTGCTTTATTATCATGAAGATTTGACTTTTAAAGAAATTGGTGAAGTTTTAAGTGTTTCAGAATCACGAATTTCTCAACTTCACACAAAGGCAAATTTAAGGTTACGTGCAAAATTAACAAATTTAAGAAAAGGAATTATCTGATTTTTATGGTTACCTCTAAAATTTGCAATTTTTAGAGGTGATTTTGAATTTATAAAAAACAGTAAGCATTAACAATTCAGGGAAGATTATGGTAACTCTTGAAAGAATTCGCCGTGACATGAAAGATTTATATTCTGTTGATAATGAACTTCATTACGTTGATGTTAATGCAGATACAATTGATGAGGCTCTTGAAGACGCTGCAGTTCAACTTGATACAAAAGTTTCAAATCTAAATTACGAAGTTATAGAAAAGGGCAGTGACGGTTTTTTAAAGTTAGGAAAAAAGCCTTGGAAATTGAGAATTTATCAAGATCCATCAACAATAAAGAAGACTGTAAAACTTGCATCGGAAGGTCTGTTTGATGACAAAGATATTTCCGAAGCTGAAGAAATTCAAAACAAAGATGGACTTTATTTTGTAAGACATTTTGGTTCTGATATTATGTTGAAAGTAATTGTTCAGTCTGGAAATGGCGAACCGGTAGATATAAAAGACGTTG
Source organism: bacterium (assembly GCA_963648145.1). Lineage (GTDB taxonomy): Bacteria > Spirochaetota > Spirochaetia > Treponematales > Treponemataceae > Treponema_D. The sequence continues at coordinate 2,225 of CAVJCY010000119.1, forward strand.
AGGCAGAAGTAAAAAGACAGGATACAATCGAATTTGATGAAAATCTTATCAGAAAATATGTAAAACACGGCACTAACGGTCAGTACGAAAAAATTGGTCTTTACAAACATGTTCCCGCTGGGGACGTTTTAATTGCTGTTGATATAACAAAAGATGAAATGTCTGCTTCAATCATTGTTTCGCCACCTTCTCTGTCCGGTCAAGAAGCGTCTGCTGAATCTATAAAACGTGCTCTTTTTTCTCAAGGTGTTATTGAACAGTGTTTTAATGAAGAAAAAATTAATGAATTTGTTGATTCTCCAGTTTATGATATTCCATTTGAAGTAGCGCATGCAATTATGCCAAAAGACGGTCATGATGCTTATATTTCTTACAATTTTGAAACTGATCCTACAAAGTTAAAGGCTTCTGTTTCAGAACAGGGAAATGTAAATTACAAAAAACTGAATAAAATTCAAAATGTTATTGCAGATCAGCCTTTAGCTCAGAAAATTCCTGCAGAAAGAGGAAAAGGCGGAAAAACGTTGCTTGGCCGCTATCTTGAAGCTAAAAATGGAAAAGACATTCCTATTCTTTTGGGAACAAATGTTCGTCTTGACCGTGATGGACTTACGATTAAAGCTGAAATTGACGGTGAAGTAATGCTTATTAACGGGCGGGTTTGCGTTGAACCTGTAAAATATGTTGATGCTGTTAATCTTAAAACTGGTGATATAAAATTTGTTGGTACGGTAATCATAAAAGGCAATGTAGAAGACGGTTATCAGGTAGAAGCCACAAATATTGAAGTTAACGGAATTGTTGACCGCTCAAGATTGATTGCAACGGGAAATATTGTTGTTCATCAGGGAATTTACGGTAAGGGCGAAGGTTATATAAAGGCCGGAAAATCTTTGTGGGCAAAATTTATCAACGATTGTACAGTGGAAGTTGAAGAAAATGTCGTTGCAAACGATTCAATCATAAATTGTCTTGTTACTGCAATGAAGAATATTGTTGTGCGAGGTAAAAAAGCTCAGATTACCGGTGGCCACCTTCTTGCGACGGAAGAAATTTCTGCAAAACGAATCGGTTCTCCGGGCGGTGGAACAGAAACAATCCTTGAGGTTGGAATTGATCCGCGTGCAAAGCGTCGACTTGAAATTCTGCAAAAATCACAGACTGATTTGACAAAAGAACAGGAAAAACTTGAACTTGATATTCAGAATCTTGAACAGACAAAGAAGCGAATGAAAAAACTCTCTTTGGAAAAACAAGAAAAGTTAGATAGAATAAAAAAACGAAATAATGAAGTTGATTCAACTCTTGCTGAAACGAATGAAGAAATCGAAAAAATCCAGAATCATTTGAGAGAATTGAAAGCTGTTGGAAAAGTAAAAATTGAAGACACAATATATGCCGGCGTAAAAGTTTATGTCCGCGATGCCCTTGACGAAGTTAAAATGGACACTAAACATATTACAATTTATTATGATAATGTTTCAAAACTTTCAAAACGTGGTGATTGGGAACCGCCATCAAAAATCGAGGAACCAGATGGGTATACAGCCAATTAGGGTATGTATATTTAGTGTTAAAAAGTGTTATATGGCGTAAAGCAACACTGTATGTAGTGTTTTACGCCATTTTTTTTGTTTTATGTGCTTAAAATGTGCATAAAATATTTTTTTTCTGTGTATATAGCGTACATAAGGAAAAATTGCATGATAAAACATTTGTACAGAAGAACTGTAAAAAAGAATGGCAGGGAACTGAAAGTATGGTACTTTTGGTATTATGACGAAAACGGCAAGCAAATCAGAAGGTCTTGCGGTCAGGACGGAAAGCCTTGTTTGACTAAAAAGGAAGCGGAGGCGTTTCTTGCCAATTTGAAAGATGAGGATTTAGTTAAAAATAAACTGATTTCTTTCAATGATTTTGCGGCTCATTTTTATGACACTGATTCACCGTATTTAATCAAGATGAGCAATAGAGGAAAGGAGTTTCAGCCTAAGACACTTTATCAGAAAAGATTGTATCTAAAATATTTTCTTGATAAGTTTGGAATGTTTAATATTCAGGTTTTAAAGCCGGTTGATGTTGAAAATTGGATTTTAACACTAAAACTTTCAACTTCTGCAATGAATAATCTTATAACGACAATAAATGAAATTGGAAAAGAATTATATGTTTATAAACTTTTGCCTTATCCATTCCAAATTGAACAAGTAAAACGAAAGGTAAAAAATCCAAAAGGCATTTTAATGCCGGAAGAAATAAAAGTTTTGTTTCCATCTGATTATTCGCAATTACTAAAAGTTTGGCACGTCACGGGCGAAACTGATTTAGATACTTATAAATTTGCAACAATGATTTATACAATTCTTTCTACCGGTATGCGTTCAAGTGAAATAAGGGCGTTAACTTATGAACAGATTATCAATAACAGTGCGATTTTACTTAATGCGATGATTAATTCAAATAATGAACGTGTTTCTCACTTAAAAAAGGGTACTGAAGAAAATTTGAAATGGCGTATTGCAATTCTGCCGGAGCGTACACAATTAATGATTCAGAATTTAAGGCTTATGGAAACTAATAAACAGACAAATTATGTTTTTGAACATAAAGGGGAAGTTGTTGACAGTTTTTATTTGAATTCTCATTTTAAGGTTGTTTTGCGTAATAACGGAATTGATGAAGCAAAAAGGAATATCACAATTCATAGTTTGCGGTTTACATACAATACAATGATGAAAAAAGAAATTTCCGGTCAAGATTTAAGGCTTATGATGGGGCATACTACAGAAGCAATGACTGAATATTATGACAAATCAGAAGCCTTGGACAATCTGCCGGAATTATTAAAGAATAAGGGAATTATTGACGGAGTTTTCAGTTAATTTTTATTCCGACTAATAATCCGGAAATAAAACCAACTGTAATTCCTGCACTTCCGCTGATAACAATGTATTTTACATTATTGTTTTTTAATTTAGCATAATTGTTTTTTGTCAATGTAAGTTGTGGCTTGTATTCAAGAACGGCTTGTTTATAACCTTCGTTGTAAGCATTTTTGATTGAAATATCGGCCTCTTCAAGAATGATGCTGCATAGTTCAATGACGTCATTTGCGCTGTAAGTTTTGGTTAAGTCTATCCCTAACTCGTTTTCTAAAATCTGATTGTTCGTTGCTGATTGCTGAGCTGACATCATCTTGATTGGGACTGTCAGCAACAACATCAGAAGCGGGAGTATTTTTAATTTCATTTTCAATATCCTCTTTTTCTTTTGTGTCGTCGTTCTTTTTAGTGGTATTTGATATGATTTTTATTGCAAAAATTGATGTAAAAATAACGCCGATACCGCTAAAAACTGTAATAAAAACATTCTTGATTTTTGTCAGAATATTTTTGATTTTCGTTTTGATTTCCTCTTTTGTCATTTAGACCACCATTCTTATAACTCTGTAGGAATCTAACTTTCCTAATTTATAAGTATTACTTTCACCTAATGGATCCCATAAAAGTTTTTTGTCACTGGATAAAAGTACAAAATGAGAACTTTTGTTATAAACATAACAACCGACTAAAACATCAGTCGGTTTTGGTTTATAAGACAAATCAAGTTCTTTTATGACGCAGACATAATTGATGTTTGTAAAGTGTTTGATAATACATTGCGGGTAATTTACAAAGCAATCTTCGGTTATCCAGCCTTGTTTTAATGAGTATTCAAAAGCTGACAGCAAATCAATGCTATTTCCAGTTTTTCGTTCAGCGATTTTTATTAAGCACAAAAAATAGCATCCATATCTTCCAATTGTAAGGGCGTATTTTTGTAACGGTGAATTCATGCAAACCTCTACTGATTAATCATATTGTCTTGTGTGATTGTATTTTCAATTACAGTTTTTTCGCTGGAAACTTTATCCAAAAATGCAGATACAATTTTTTTAAAGCCTTGAACAAGCACCTGATAGCATAATTGAACCATTCCGATTGTAAGAATTGAACCAATTACGGCGGCAGGCAAAAACTGACAGATACAGAAACACCCTGCAGCAATAAAAGGCATGATGATTGTAAAAATCCATGTTTTAGAACTTTTAATGATATTCTTTAAGAATTCAATTAACCCCGTCGCTGCAAAAGCAGAAATAATGATTTTGGTGATTAATGTTGCAATTTCATTATTCATTGTTAGAGTCGGGAGAAAACAGCCTCTACGGGTCAGCCAGATTTAGCCAAAAA
>CAVJCY010000120.1:0-6359 GCA_963648145.1 bacterium
CCTGAGAAGAAGCGCCGACAGGCGGTTCGATGATTGATAGCAAAGCGTTAAGAAAAATTGCGAGACAGCAATTTTTTAGCTTTACCAACTTTCTTCGCAAGCGGTGGTTTTTTCTCCCTCAGACTCCCTCTCTTTCCCAGCACGCGTTTAGGGGGACTCAGAACAAGTTCTGAGGTGTCCCTTAAAAATCCCGCTGCAACGTCAAAATTGAAATAAAGTTTTTACTTTATTTCAATTTTTTTTAGATTTGTAGGCTGGAATTGTGTTTTTTTGCAAAACAATTTTAGTAATAAAGTTCGGCTTCAAAGCTGTTTTCTGTGTTTATGAGTCCGAGTATTGTGATTTTTTTTTCAGTTTCATTGATGTTGGCCATGATGTTGATTGTTTCGTTTAAGCAGGCTTCTTTAGAATAGTTAATTCTTAGCTCTTTGAATTGCTGATTCTGGAAGTTTTCTGGCAATGCGTCGATAACGAAATTCATGTATTTTGAATTATTTGTATGGCCGTTGGAATCAAGGTCAGAAAAAACTACTTTGTGACTGCCAAGTTGTGTCATGGCTTCTGGGATTGTGATTTTACCGGGAGCTATGCCGTCATATTCTGTGGTGCGCTCTGGTGCGGGACGTATTTTGAAATTTTTGGCTGGAATTAATCGGCGAGTCTTGGAATTTATAATTATAAAAAGTGAAAATCCTGTAACCAGAATTTCGCCACTCTGGGTGTCTATGATTTTGTAGCGACGTGTGGTCAGAGGACCTTGAGCAACTTCTTCCCATGTCTGCAGAGTTATGAATTGTTCTGCAACAGGCATCTTTATTATATGGTAGGAACTACGTGAAACTACAAAAAATATCCCGTTTTCCATTAAAAATTTCCATCCCATGCCACGCATACCAAAATCTTCGCCAGCACCGTCGCTTGTTAGACGTAAAAGTTCTGCCCAGGTAAGGTGTCCATTTTTGTCGCATTGGGCAAAAGTTAATTTTGTCTGTTGGTTAAAAGTTAAATCTCTGTCGTTCCAAGTTCTGAAGTTGTATTCGTTCATACCTAGTATTTTAAAACTTGAGGGACATTTTGACAATAGGTGCGAGATATGTCAAAAAAAAGTGCAGTACGGGCGGTTGGGAAAGTGAATTGGCTGCAGACAGAAGATTATGCTTATGTAGAGTGCGCACCCCCGCACTGCACTGGCGTTGATGGCGAGGCATAGGAGGGGCAGAAGTGGCACAGCCGGTGAACATAGTACGTGCTATAGACGTGGCATTTTCGCAGAACACCGCGCAAGGGGTAGCAGCAACCGCGAAGGCAGTTTCAACTGCCGAAGCGGAAGCCCGCAGGCACGCTATTTGCGTGCCGAGGACTTTGGAGGCGAAAGCCGGAATTGCGAATGACCCGGCCGGCACGTAGTGCCGTGTGCGCCCAAATTACAAAAAAAATAAAAAAAATCTCTTGCCATTATTTTGTTTCTATGTATAATAACAAATGTTACTGTTTATAGAAACAAAAGGGGATTTGTTATGAAAAAAATTATTTCTATGGTGTTAATTGCCGGTATTTGTTTTTCTGCTGTTTGTGCAAAACCGAAGGCAAAAAAAATAAAAATTGGGATTGCGAAGATTTTGCAGCACCCGGCACTAGATGATATTGAGCGGGGAGTTATGGATGCGGTAAAGGATGCTGGAATTTCTGCTGCTTTTGACTTGCAGAATGCTAATGGGGACGTAAATACTGCGAATCAGATTGCGGCCCAGTTTAAATCTGAAAAAGTTAACGTGGCTGTTGGAATTGCAACTCCGGTCGCTATTGCTCTTGCGAACACTATGAAAGATATTCCGGTCGTTTTTGGTACTGTTACGGATCCGCTTGGTGCTGGTCTTGTTACAACTCTTGAGCATGGCGAAGGAAATGTCACAGGAATGTCTGACGAATTGCCGTCAAAAGAGCATATCAGACTTTTTAAGGAAATCTGCGGAATAAAAACTTTGGGCTATATTTATACTTCAAGCGAGGATAATTCTGTTTCTGCTCTTGAACTTGTTAAGGCCGGCTGCAAAGAAAACGGTATTGAACTGGTTGTCCAGGCAATTTCTAATTCGTCAGAAGTAAAAGCGGCTGCGGAAGCAATTGTTGGAAGAGTTGACGGAATCTATCTTTCTACTGATAATACCGTTTTTAGTGCTCTTCCCTCTTTGGTTAATGTTTTTAATAAAGCTAAAAAACCGATTTTTTCCGGTGATGTTACCGGTGCAAAAGAGGGAGGCTGTCTGATTGCTTCCGGTTTTAATTATTACAAGGCCGGCTATGCAACTGGCGAAATGGTCGTTGATATTTTGAATGGCAAAAAACCTTCGGAAATCCCTGTTAGATTTATGACAAAACCTTCTGATTCAGATTTGCTTTTTGACCTTGACGTTGCAAAGGTGTGCGGAATTACAATCCCGGAAGAATATTTAAAGCAGGCCACTTATATAATAGAAAACAAAAAACTGATTGAAAAATAGACAGAAAATTAAGAAAAGCCATTCTCTAGACAGCCGTTACAGGCAGGCTAGTCAGCACTCTAGAAGGGGAAAGTCTTCCCCTCGTCGGCACTTCGTTGCCTCCTACCCCTTCTGCGGGGGACTCCCCCGCAACGCCCCCGAATCTTGCAGACCGTTACCCAGAGTTTTCGCCCCGTCATTCCGAACATACCAACCGTCACCCTGAACATGTTTCAGGGACTTGTACCGCACCATAAACCGGCAAACAGCTTCTAGATCACATCATAGCCGAACACAACAAAAAAGCCCTTACTGCATGGTAACAAGCCCTAAAAGCCCCCCCAAGGCAAAAAAGCACGCCGCCGTTGCCATAGGCAAAATCAGCGAGGAAGAAAGTCCGTTTGAAATTAAAGAATCATGCTGGTATTTCACTGCAGAATGCTCAAAACAGGAACTGAATGACAAACTTTCACTTGTATGCCGTGGAACGTATTCTTGATTTATGGGAACCTCTAAAAAGTCTTATCCTAAATTTTTATAAATCCTTGCTAATCCACTTTTTTTTTGTATAGTTGTTTATACGAAGAAAATTTATTTTCTTTTTCTCTCTTTACTCACACAAAAAAAATTATTTGAGGATGATAATTATGAAAAAATTAATTACGGTAATCGCCATCTGTCTTTGTACAGGAATTTTTACGGGGTGTTTGACTACGTCGGTTTTGGCGGAAGAAGATTATAAAGAAATTTCGGCAGAAGACTTTGCAAATTTGTCAAGTGATGAGCGTTTTAAAGACACAAAAGGTTATAAAATTACTCAAGTATACATATCTAAAAATTATGACGGTAAACTTAGTTTCTCTAGTAGAAGTAGCACTCTTTTTCAATTTTATCCTTATAGTGAATTTTATAATAAAAACGGATATGACATTGATAGTTTAAATTACGCTATAAAATCAGAAGAATTTAACGGTAATTTTGCTGTATATCTACATCGAGAATTCAATTTCAATTCTTTTGAATACGAACTTGTCATTGATAAAATAGAGGGCATTCCTTCTAAGGAAGAAGTAGAAGAAGCTAAAAGAATTGCAAAGGAAAAGGAAAAAGCTGAAGAAGAAGCTAAAAAACTTGCGGAAGAAAAAGCAAAGGCTGAAGAAGACGCTAAACGCTTTGCAAAGCAAAAAGCCAGTAATGAAGAAGGTAAATTACTCGCTAAAGGTTATATTTACCACGGTATAGATGAGGTTAAAACAAATATAATGCTTTTACAATCAGGAGCTACAGAAAAAGGACATGCCTACTACGTTCCAACTTTTACTCCTTATAAAAATTCCCCATCAAGTATGGGCTATATTTATACACAAAGTGACGCTGATGAAGCTGTTTTGAAATTATTTGGTTTGGGATATCTTTCAAACAATACTTCAAGGCCTTTTTACATTAAATACAAAAATAATTCTGTAAAAGCAGAAGTTATAAAGGCTACATATCCTTATAACAATTTTGACTTTTGTGCTGTTGTTATTGCCGCTCCAGAAAATAGCTGGAGTGATCCAGTTGTATTGGGACTTATAAAAGCTGCATCTGAGTAAAAATAAAGGAACAACAAAAAATGGGAAAACTAAATTCTACCAAAACCAGAGTTGTGCCATTAATGGACGCAATCAAAGATTCAAAAAATCTGATTAATAAATTGTTTGATTTATTGCAGAATGTTCAAAAAATTTCTGATGATGATGAAATTCTTGAAATTTGCTATGGCAACGAAGAAAAAAAACTCTGTCCAAAACAGGAATTACTTGAATGGTGTGTAAATAATCCAGATAAACTTTTACGGCCTGAAAATTTTGATTCTACAAGCGCAGAAACTCAGCAAAACAGAAAAGATCTTTTCTCTGGTTCGCAGGCGAAGAAAAAGGAAGCTCTGGAATTAATCAGAAAAAATCCGGCCGCCACGTCAAAATGGTACATTTTTGAAGGTTATTCCCAGCCGGACATTTATATTGAAACAAAAAACTGCATTTACATCGCAGAAGCAAAACGCACAGAACCAAATCTTACGACTTCTACAACCTGGCTCAAAAATCGTGACCAGCTGATTCGCCACGCGGACAATGTTATTGACGGTCCAAAAAAGGTGTTCTATTTTTTTATAATTGATGAATCCAAAGAAAATGCTTATGACTTAAGTCCTTACGGCAAAAATTTTGAATATTACGCCGCAAGTCTTCCGTACAGAGATGAATCTTCTGTAAAAAAAATAATGAATTCTTACTGCGGATACACAACCTGGCAGAAAATTCAGAACTGTTTTGGAATTAATTTTTAAGAGGATTTCGGGGGTTTTAGGGGGCTGCCCCCTAGGCGAAAGGGGTGTCGACGCAACGTAGTGCGGCGCAGGGGAGAGACTTCTCCCCTCAAAAATGTTAGTTGTGAAACTTCCAGTTGTTTATCATTATTTAGAGTTACCTTTATTTTGTCGCCCTAAAACGGCAAATCTATACCAAAATATGGCTCGCCTTCGTGGAATTCACTAATCATGAGAATCGGTCTGTCGGAATATTTTAAGATTTTTTCACGATAAGTCTGTCGAATCAGCGGATTTTCAAGTTCTTGCCGCCTTGCTTTTGAAAGTTCAAGAAAATTAATCTCACGCTCAATTCCTAAAAAACGCCGGTTTAAAAAAGAAACCGCAATTCCTGTTGTCGAACTTCCGGCAAACGTGTCTAAAATCCATGCATTTTCTTTTGTTGAAGCAAGAATTATGCGGGTAAGCAGCGGAAGCGGTTTTTGTGTCGGATGTTTGCCACAGGATTTTTCCCATTTTGCAATCGCAGGCAGACTCCACAAGTCACGCATCTGAGTTCCACCGTTTATTTCTTTCATCAAGTCATAATTAAAATAATGCGGAACTTTTTTGCTCTTTCTTGCCCATAAGATAAATTCTGTTGAATGTGTAAAAAATCTAATCGGATAAACCTTTCTGTTTATTATCTAATGTTCCGGTTCGTATTTCAATTTTAGAATCAGGTATTTCCAATCCCCAGTTATCCCAACCTATAAAATTTTTTCTAGCAAATAATTCTATCTTTTTTTGTTCAGGGAACATCTTTGTAATTCCTTCTATTACAATTTCAGGTTTTTCACTATGTTCTCCTCTTGGAACTGTTACTAATTGACGAACATTTCTTGCTCCTCTTGGAGATGGAATTCTACCTTTTTTAAAAACTAAACAGAATTCTGTCTGAGAGAGTGTATATCTTCCTGGATTGTGAATCATTTTATCCCAAACAAAAGCTACAGTTTTATATTCAAAGCCCCATTCTGTACCTAACTCTATTGAATTAGAAAGTTGAGGACCAGTTGTCCATAAAAAAAGTAACGAATCTTCTTCCGCAATAGATTTTACATCAAGTTTTTTTAATTCATTTAATTTTACGGTTGGATACTTAAAGGATGCAGAACTTATAAAAATATCGCGGTTAAAGCCTTTATTTTCAGATTTTATAGTTGATTTATCATATTGCATTTTTCCCCCATAATCCCAAGGTGGATCTGCATAAATTATTGCATACTTTTTTTGTGGTAATGGAGGATAAATATTTTCAAGAGGATTTATTTTTGTTTTTTGTTTTGCTTTTATATTATAAATTGAATATGCAGTTATATTATTTTGTAAAGGCTTCGCAAGCATATAAAAACTCCTTTTTATGTTACTTATAATCCGTTGTTTTATAGTAATCAATAAATTATTCTTAGACAAGAGGTTGTTTTGGACGAAGATATTCTATCACTTTTTGGAAAAAAAATCCGCTCAATTAGAGAAGAAAAAGGTATAAGCCAAGAGAAATTTTCATTATCGATAAATATGGATAG
>CAVJCY010000121.1:0-6308 GCA_963648145.1 bacterium
GGCGGCAATTATTAAAAAAGAGAAAAAACTATATGTAGTAAGAGGCTGGAGCTTTGAAGACATAGGAGCGGCACCGGCAAAAATGCGACAAACCTACCAAGAGCAGGAAATTCTGTGGTTTCCAGATTGCAGCGGAAAGGAAATCCTCAAAGGTTACAAAGACGAAATAATTGACTGGGGAATTGAATGCAGAATCGGGAGCACGAACCCTCGCATTATTGACCGTGTATTTTATGTAAACAAACTTTTCAGACTTGGACTGCTAAAGGTTTTTGACTGCAAAGAAACACACATTGTCACAGAAGCATTAAAAACCAGACAGTATAACGACCAGGGGCAGCCGGAAAAAGGCAAAGGAGAAGAAGCACCCGACCACATCTGCGACGCGCTGGAATACGTAATTTATAGAATCGTCCGTAGTGATGAAGACTTTATGAATTTAAAAGAATTATCAAGGGAGAATATAAAAGAAAATGGCTACATTCAAATTGCTGACACAAACAGAAACAAATGAACACCACCGTCATATTTTTGAACTCATCGCACAGCACGAATCAGAAACAGAAGAAACAAATGACGGCTACGCAGAAATCGCGCTGGACGCCGGAGAGTTAGACCAGATACGCGACGAAATGACTCAGATAGTCCAAGACGCACGACCGGGGACACAAACAGCAACGGAAATGAAAGAAAAAATGTTTTCAACATTTCCGCAGCGTATGCACTCACAGCTCCAAATGCAACAGCGGGTCCGTGAACTAAAAGGCAATCCGGGTATTGTTCAGGACGGCTATATGAATGAACAAAGCGGAATTGGAACATTAATTGACCCTGGAATGCAGACTGAAAGTTTTATCCCAGTTTCAATTACTCCCACAGAAGCCACGGCATACTACAGCAACGGCGGTATACCGGCGCGAATTATCAATAAAAAGGCTGGCTGTCTTTCATTAGACGGCGTGAAGTTCAAATGCGACGCATTCACTCCAGATGATATAACAACGCTGGAAGCTTACGCCGAAAAGACCGGATTTAATAAAGCATACAGCCAGGGAATCACTCAAAGTTTAATATTTGGAGGTGCTGCAGTTTATCCAGTTCTAGAAAGCGACAATCCTCTTAAAACACAGTACACAATCCAACAACTGCTTATAGACCAGCGGAAAGAAAAAGATTTTATAAAATACTGGGTAACGGCGGACAGGTGGAATTGTGTATTTGTACCGAATTACAACATCACGGCACAGGACTATTTATACGCACATACTCTTTTTATTCCACTTGGCGGAGTGAGAGTGAATACACAGCGAATGGCAGTGATAAAACCGTCGACGCTGCCGTTCTGGGGAGCGATTCAACAAATGGGCTGGACAACTTCAGATTTTGAGGGTTGGGTAAAAGACTTTGAAGCATATCAGATAATGAAAATGAGCCTGCCAATTATGGCCCAGCAATGCTCGCTGATGTATCACAGTATGCCGGCAGACGGATTAATCATAGAAAACGGTCCTGCATACGCGCGTAAGTTTTTTCAGGAAAACGAAAACGAAATGCGTAACTGGTCAATGCTCCACCCAAAAGCAATTAACAGTGTCGGAGAAATAAAAGTTATTGAACGCACATATAGCGGATTCAGAGATTTAATCAATGAAAGCCGCCTTGCACTTTGCGCATCAAGCAGTGTACCAGAATCGGTATTATTTGCAGAAAAAGCGACTGGACTTGCCAGCGACAACAAAGATGATATTGAACTAAAACAAAGCGAAGCAATCCGCCTTTTATTCAACAACGTAGCACCAGCATTCAAGAACTGTATAGAACTTTTAGTTTACAGTTGTTTTGGAAAAAACAGCGAACAGTCAAGACACGCACGGGAAGTAACAATCGCACCTGATAACGGCGTTATTTTGAGCGACCAAGATAAAGCACAGCTCGGGCAAAGTTTCACAGCAATAGCAGGACAGTTAAACGGAATAGGACTGCCACTAAAAACGGCAATCACGCTGGCTCAGAAATTTGTACCAAGTGCAGAAATTGGCGAAGACACAATGAATGAAATTACAGCAGGCGAATCTGAGGGAATGGACGAAGAAAGCTGGGACATTTTCAACGCAGGGCGCAAAAATATGCCGCAGGAAGAAAAGCAGAAATCAGAATCACAAGAACCGGAAAACAACTATGAAAACTACAGGGAAGCAAACGAAGGCGCAATAAAGGAGACGTAAATATGACTAAAGTTTATAAAAGAATCCTGAAAAAAAAGAAAGCTTCAGGGCTTACCTGGGACCAGATAGCAGAAGCAGCGGGAATACCTGTAGCAAGCTGGATGACAGGTCTTGCAACTTCAAGTCCGAGCGACGAAGAACTGAAAAAGATTGCTCCAGTATTAAACACAACATACGAATATTTGAAATATGGCAAAGAATAAAAAGACAGAATATCCGTTTAAACTCAGCGGTTATATTTACAGCAAAGGTACTGCGGAAGGTTTCCAGAAGATGAAAAAACAAGGCATTCCGCGTCCACTTTTCCGCATAGAAGATAAACTCGCACGGCTGATAAAATCAAAATACAAAACAATAATCCGCGATATTCTCAAAGACATCAAAAACGCCACAAAAGACACTCACGCAACGCTTGATGGAGCAATGCTCACGCAAGACAACCTGAGTGATGACAACTTAAAAGACCTGATTAATTTTTTTGAAGAAATGGCAAAGCAGGAAAAAGACGCTTTGTCCACGGCACAAAACCGCGCAAATATGGCAGCTGCAGCAAACACACTCCAGCACAAATGGGAATCAGAAGCACAATCAATCAAGGCAGTGGAAGCGGACAAGTTCGCAAAGGCGGTTGATTCTGCATTAAAAGAAAATCAAGAAGATTATCTAAAGCGACTTTTTGAAGACGCTGACCAGAGAACGACCGCAATTTTATCTTCATTCAGCATAGACAAACAGAAAATTTATAACAGCAATATGGAAATGTTACGTCATTTATACTTGGAAGATTCGCTGGAGCGTCTGGGCTTTGAACAAAACACAATAAAACGCGCAGTACTCCGCAGAATTTTAGCATACGCGAACGGCGACAGCGCAACGCTCAGACTAGAAGATTTGACAAAATACGCCTTTTCAATTGGAGATAATCTGGCCCGTCTTTTTGCACGGGATCAAATGGCACGCTTTAATAAAGCAACGACGCTTTCAACTTTTCAGGCTGCAAAAGTAACAAAAATAAAATGGGTAACAAGTCACGATGTAAGAGTACGACCGACACATAAAGCACTGGACGGAAAAATTTTTAACATAAATGACCTGCCATCAGAAATTAATGATTATAACTGCCGCTGCGGGCTTGTTCCCGTAGAATGGAGCGACGACTAAAACGACTATAAATGAGGAAGCAAGGAAGCCTTATGACAATAGAAACAGCAGAAGCGGAAATCACAGCAATGAAGAGCGACATCCAAGAAATAAAAAGTGACGTAAAAAAAATGCCGGACGAAATAGTTCAGAAAGTAGAAACAACAATGGACCTAAAAATTCAACTGGCAATTTCAGAGACAGAAAAAAAATATCAGGGAAAATTTATAGCTATGTTGCTTTCAATAATTGCAGAAGCCGTCGGTCTTATAATTTCATTCATTTTGTAAAGGATAAGAAAATGGCAGATTTTATAAAACAAAATGCAGAAGGTTTATTTCCTATAATTCAAAAATCCGGCTGTTTTTTCCGTGCTGCCTGTCACATGGCAGAACTTGCCGTTCAAAAAGTTTTGACAAAAGAACAGATAAACGCAATTTATGAGAGGTCAAAAAATAAAAATTACATAGACCAGAACGATGATGTAATGCAAAGTGCACCAATTGCAAACATTGCGCTGCGCGCACTTGGAAGTGCCGGCAGATTCTGTGAAGTTGCAACATTCAAAAACGGAAAGCTCAACTGGTATTCTGCAATACCAAAAGAACAAAGAAGTGCGAATTATTACATTCAGAAAGGAAAACAGAACGGTCCGCAAAAAGTTCATTTTTACAATGTAACAAAATACGGAGAAACAATATGGGACCCGCACGCTCCGGCAATAAAAATCACGGGCGTTATTTATACAATCTGTTACAGATTCATAAAGGAGGAATAAAATGACAGAAGAAAAAAAAGAAACAGTCACAACTGAAAAATCAAAATTCGGCAGCAGAAAGTTTATAGTATGGACAGCCGCAACAGTTTTTGAACTCGGTGCAATTATCCTGGCATTTATCATAAAAGACGAAACACTCGCGCAGGCGTTCACGCCCTGGTGGGGAGCAATCTCGACTGCATACATTGGCGGAAATGTTGCGCAGAAATTTGTAACACCAAAGACAACATCAGAAACTGAAACAAGACAGGGAGCATAAATGATAAAATTTTTAATCATAACGCTTTTGATAGCGGCAATCGTAATAATATTTTTACTTTGGATTTTGACTAAGAAATTCACAGATGACAAAACTGAATCTGCCGTAAAAAAAATACAGCAGGAACAAAACGCAAAGGAACAGAAAAAAAATGAACAAAAAGAACAAATGGAAACTGGCAGTAATAATGCTGATTTTTTCAACAGCGTTGACATCCTGCGCAACTTATAAACCGGAAGAAAAACCGTCTCCGCAGGTTCCGGCAATACAAGACAGCGCCGGAAATATTGTCGTAATATACGGCGACAGAGAAGACGAAGAAAATACACAGACATTCAAAATGCGGATTATAAAAAATCAGAGCGACAAAGAAGCAGAAAAACCGTTTGTAGCCGTTCCGCTATGGTACTGGAAAAAAATAGTCCGCTACATAATAGACACACAAAGTTAAAAAAGGCAGGCGGACCTTAAACCGCGACGACACACGCGACAGCTTCCACGCGTTGTGTCGCCTTTTCTTTTGGAAGTAATCCTCTACTTTTTGCCAGGGCTTTGGAGACATCACCAAAGCCCTTTTTTTATGCAAATCAAAATGACTATAGAAGAGGTAGCATAATACCGCCTAAAAATTTGAATTGCACCGGCTCCGGTTTTTCCAGAGCTTGGGCAGGTGCTTTTTTTTGGCAGGATAAAAGAATGGCTGAACTAAAAAACATAAGAATAGCAATATCAGGAATATACGACTACGCGCAGGAAGAACTGCCGTCATTACAATTACCAGGACCTGGAAACGGAGCACCAGACTGGGTAGAAGACAAGCGCATTTATAAAGTTTACAGACCAGCCGCCGTATTAGCAGCCGCCTGCCCTAAATTTAAAATGCTGCCGCTTACACATCATCACCCAAAAACACCAGTTGACGGTCAGAACTTCCGCGATTTAACCGTGGGATATACCGGCGAAAATCCGTGGATTGATTACCTGGACGAAAAAAACGAAGTGGGAATCCGAAGCACTCTGATGATTTATGACGAAGAAGCACTGAGCGCATACAACAACGGAGAAATACAACTTTCTCCCGGCTATATTGCCCGCTTTGAATGGAAAAGTGGAACAACTGCGAACGGGCAGAACTACGACATAATTATGCGCGAAATTACCGACGTAAACCACCTGGCACTACTTCCGGCAGGACGCGGAGGCGATGACGCAGTAGTAATGGACAGTGCGGCAAAAGAAAAAACAATATTTGAACTTGTAAAAGAAACATCAGACGGCGCACCAAAAGGAAACGACAACGCAAGTAAAGACCACGCGAAAGAAGAGGAAGAAACAAATAAAAAACGGGTTTTTGGCACAGAATACAAAGGATATAAGGGAACAGACGCAATTAATAAATTGCTGAAAGAAAAACAGGGATTTGTTCAAAACGCATTTTCAAGAAAAGATATAGGCAATATTGATGTTGTGTATGGTGAGATTGTAGATAAAGAAAAATTAAAAGGTTACGGGCTTTCTAAAATTTTCGCAAAACACCCAGAAATGACACCTGAACTTATTTCTGAAATTGTTGAAAAAGGTTCTCTATCTAAAACTTATAACGGCTTTAATTTGTGCTACAGAGGTTATATTGTCGGATTGAATAAAGGCTACAGAGAAAACGGAAAATTAATAACCACAGATAACTGGATTGTAACGTCATTTAAAAACGAAAAAGAAAAGGTAAATGACGCCATAGCATCCGCCGTCAATTTTCCGCCGGATACGAGTAGACCCGACAACCTTTTCTCAGACGAAATTATAATTCAAAAAGACGAAAACCGCAAATCAATCTTTGAGATAGCCAAGACTGGGACAATTTTTGACCTGGTAAAAAAATAAAAGGAGGAAAATATGACAAAGAAGC
>CAVJCY010000122.1:0-6270 GCA_963648145.1 bacterium
CATTCAGTCTGCATTAAATATTGATACAGAGGAAAAGCACCTTCAGGAAATAAATTCCTTAAGCCGGGTAAATGATTCCTTAAAAAAAATTGTAGTTGTAAAAGATAACATTGAAAGCTGGCAGGATGAACAAGGCATTCAGTTTATCGGCATAGAGCAGTTTCTGCTGGAAAAAAACTGGCTGCAATAAAAGTCTGAGTCTTATAAAGGCATCTGGTAAAAAATCATTTTCAATGCTTTATTTAGAGATACGTGCGAGTTTTTAAGGATTTGTGTTATTCCATCAGCATAGCCATCAGGTAATTCTTCATAGTCTGCGTTAAACTCCAATCTTTGCTGCTTAAATGCTTCCTGTTTAGTTTTTCTTTGAGCATCCTGGAATTGTTTCTTTAGTTGCTTTTCTAAATTTTTTGTATCAAGAGTTATTTTCAGATTAGGCAATTAAGTACTACTCCATGGGCTTTATCATTTTTTCGATAAAGGCTGCCTCTTCTTGACTCAGGGAGTATTTGGCGTAGAGCTGGCGGTCTATTTGGGGGATGGTGGCAGACCAGTCTATGTCGCTTTGGGCGGTGAAGTTCTGGAGCGGGACGAAAACAAAACTGTCTCTTGTTATGTGAATTGATGTTAATGCCTGTAAAAGTAAAAATCTTGCAAATTTTGTAGCTATATATTTTTTTTGATTTTCTGCTTCTTGTTTATTATCAAATGCACCAAGTACAAGATATGTTTCTGTACAAACTTCATTTTTTTCCAAAACTTGCAATGATGAAATGATTTGATAATTTCCATCAGAAGTAGGCTTGTTGCCACCTGACATTGCGTAAGTAATAATTGTTTTATATTTGTTTAAAATATTTTCACGGTCAGTAACTTTATCAATAGGATAAAATCCTTTTCCTTTGCTTGAAACAAGCACAACATCACTTTCCGCGTTCTTCGCTTGCGTACCGCGTTCGTAGCTGCGTATAGCGAAGTAGCTGCGTATAGCGAAGTAGCTATAAGATTTTATAAACTGATTTAAGTTTGTCAATAAGTCACCAGAACTTTTTCTAATAATATTTATTGCATTATTATTTCTCACAAATACATCAAATTCATCTAATTTTCTTTCAGATAAATTTTCTTGACCATAATTTTTTACAGTACATTTTCCATTGTAATTTTTATTCCATAAATAATAACAAAGTCCACCGGCAATATTTACTGTAGGAAAACAATCTTCCGAATTTGGAAAATCAACAAGAAGTTTTAAATGATCATTATTCAGCATATGTTTTCTAAATTCATCAAGTCCTTTTCCGCCAGCATACCATCTTGCCGGCATAATCATAGAAATGTAATTTGGATTAAGTTTTTCAGCTTCTTCTACAAAATAATTATAAACAGGCATTGCACTTGCTCCTGCCCCTCCGTCCATAACCTGATACGGCGGATTTCCTACGATTGCGTCAAATGTCATATTTTCACTTCCTTGTCTGTTCCAGAAATTTGGGCTTGTTACTTTTTTGGTAAACTGTTCGCTCTTGTTTTTTAGCTGGTTTACTAAGTCTTCAAAATAATGTGCGTTTACCTTTGCATTTGTAAATCCTGCAAGAGTTCTTTTTGTAATGCTTTTTGCCATTGGCGTCTTACAGATTACATAAATATTCTCGTTTAATACTTTGCCCCAGAGTTCTTTTTCCATTTCTCTTGTGGGCTTTGGGCCAAGCTCGAGCTTTTTTCTTGTTTTATAAACCGAATATGCACAATAAAGAGCATAAAGACCGCTTTTTGAGTTTATCTCAAGAATCTTACAGTTCTTTTTGTAAACATTGTTCGTAATATCTTTATGCTCTACAAGAACAGGCTCTGAAATTGTGTTTTCATATTTTTCATCATAAAACCTCCAGCCGCCAAGACAGTCAGTCATATGCATATTTACAACCCGCCAGGGTGTTAAAACAGTTTCCTTATCAGGATTACGGAATGTGTTAAAGATTGTACTAATACGCTCAATACGCTCTTCAATACTGTAATTATCCGCAGCTTTTGCCATTTCGCGGATTCTTTTTCCTGCAGCATGGAATACATCAGGATCATAGTATTTTCTGAAAGAATTGAACTTGTCTTTTGTTACACCTGCCGGCATAAACTCAGTCCACGAAATATCATCAATAAGTGTTGTAAAGTTATCTATTGTAAGTTCATCTTCGTTATCTGTTCCATCAATATTTTTATTCAATTCTGCTCCGTAAATTAAGAGCGGCATACGAATTGAAATACCTCGAAGAATTGAAACCGCTGCATCTCTATTCTTTTTTGCTTCGGCCATTTTTGCCTTAAGTTCTTCTTCTTCCGGGCTAAGCTGGCGTTTTTCTTTCTGCTTTTTCTTTTTCGGATCATTAAGCTGTTCAAACTCTTCATCAGTAAAACCTAATGAGTTAATATCTATCTCACCGGTTTTTGCCATGGCTTTTGTTGTTCCAATTATCTTTTTAAGATCTTCAAACTCTTTAAGTTCAATCTCATTGAGCTTCATCAAGTCATTGTTATAAAGATAACCGTCTTCAAATCCATTCCGGACAACACGCTCAACATAAACCTTTTTTAACTGTTCAAGCATTTTTGGAGTATCATAGACAACCATCTTTGAACCTTCAAATCCGATAATCGGACAGAAGTTTATGAACTCTCCTAAAATCTTTTTGTCGTTCCCAGTTGTCTGACCTGCTTTTGAATTGATTTTTGCTGTTTCAGCTATAACTTTTAATGTTCTGTCTGGAGCAAAATCAAATACGAAACATTCCTCTTTTTGTTTTCCTCCAATAATTGCTGGAGTCTGAACACGGAAAATTGTCTGCATATATGTACTTGCTGCAGTTGAATAAGTTCCAGCAAGCATAAAACAAGCAGTCCAAGGTTTTACGCTTACACCTGTTGTAAGACGGCCGCAACTTAAAGTAATTGTATAAGTTTCTTCAGGATGCTTTCCCATTGCCTTTTCTACTGCTGCAAGAGCATCACTTGAGTCTACTTCCTCATCTCCGTCACCAGCTACATTAACAATTTCAAACTGACTGAAAACCGGGTGTTTTTGAAGAAGTTTACTTAAAGCACGGGCTTCTTTTACACCTGGAATCATCCAAAGTGAATGACGGAAGTTTTCTCTATATTCCTGAGTTGAATATGGATAATTAGATTCTTTATCTTCCTTTGTAATTAAGTTCAGGAATTGATTGATACTGCTTTCATGAACAAAGTCTCCATTTTCATCAACTCGGAAAAACTCACGAAAGTTAAATGCAATATCTGCATCAGCATATTCTGGATATAAAGAGCCAAGATTATATGTGAATATATTAAGTTTCGGCAAACAGGCGTATGGGTTCGGGTCTCCCTGATGAACGGCTTCCCAGTCAGCTTTTGCCTTTTGTTCCATTACATAATCCCATGTATAAATCTCATCTTCCTTGAAATCGTCCATAAGATTAAATGGAGTTCCTGAAAGGTGAAGGACCTTTGTATCATCTTTACGGCATTTTAAAATAACATTTTTTCCAAGATCAGTCCGTGTTCCTTCGTGAGCTTCATCTATAATGATAAGATCCCAGTTTACATCAAAGATTTCTTCGTTTTTGTCGAACTTTCCGCCAACGATTTCAGATCCCCTCATATCCTGAATAGATGCAAAATAAATGAAATGATAATCATTCATTCCACTCTTTTGTGTTGATTTTAACATCTTGTGAAAATCACTTTCTTCAGAAACATCACCACCATTATTTTTTGAAAAATAATAGAAATCTGATCTGTCATAGAAGATTTTCGCATAGTCTTCGAACCATCCTTTATCAACTACAGGTCTATGAGTAAGAATAAGAGTTCGGTTAAAGTTCATCTGCTTAATAACTTGAAGTGCAGTAAGCGTCTTACCAAAACGCATTTTTGCATTCCAGAGCATCTGGTTGCTTGAGTTCTTCTTAGTAAATTGTTTGATTGTTTTATAGATAGCTTCCTGCTGTTCAGGACGAAATTGAATAGGACTCTTATCTTTTGATATTTCAGAAGCATTTAATGAAGTTCTACCCTCTTTTGCTGCTGCAATGGCTTTTTTTACTGTTTCGAGATCTGTATAAAACCATTCATTTGCTTTGTACCCATTTTCATCTGTATCAAAATACTTCTGTTTAATACCAGATCTTTTTAGAATGTCATGTATTTCATGATCCTGGAAAACTTTTAATTCGTTTCCTGATTGATATGCAGAAATTTCAGTATAAAGAAGTTCAAAAGAAACGCCTGCCGTCTGAGTCTGATGCCGGATTCTTTCTTTTGCCGCATCATTTAATAATTTAGAATTAGGCTGCTGAGCAAAATATTGCATTCCTGCTGCGGTACAGGAAGCTTCTCCTACCTTTAATATACCGTCATGTCTCGTGTCATTGATTCTGTAAACATAAATAAGTTTTGGCTCAAAGGCTTGCTTGAAAGTTGCCATTTTTACACGCTCCTACTTTACTAAATCTACATATCTAATTGATTTATGGGTTTTCCAATCCATTACTTTGCAATAAATACCATTATGTTTAAAATTGTTTCCTTTTTTACAACCTTCACATTCTGTACAATGTGTAATAGTTTCAAATAAAGTCTCTTCTACAATTGTTTTTGTACAACAACTTTCAGGAACAACAAACTTTACTCCATCCATCTGCCATATGTTCCAGACAATGATTTTTGCAAACTCCAGCAGCTGGGAAGTTTCAATTTTTTCATTAAACTTTGCGTTGTAATATTCGAGTACATCA
Organism: bacterium; assembly: GCA_963648145.1. GTDB lineage: Bacteria > Spirochaetota > Spirochaetia > Treponematales > Treponemataceae > Treponema_D. The sequence continues at coordinate 4,791 of CAVJCY010000122.1, forward strand.
AAAAGAACGTTTTCTCTGGCTATAAGGACATTATCACCCTGCCAATCAAAACCATAAATGCTCTGCACCGCTCTATAAGCCCATTCAAGCCATTCCTCTTTTGTAGAAGTATTCTCAGAAATAACACGAAGTTTTCTGTCCAATAAACCTATACGATTAGGAACTTCAATGAATTCCCCTGATACAGTGTCATATCTGCTTGTTATATATGGAGCCTCTCCACACGATACTTCAAGACGATTCAATTCAACATAGTCCTTCCAAGATTTATTTGCATCATCAGGGAACAAAACAGGCTCATTTATTGTTGTCCAGCCTGTTTCAGTTTCATTATTAAAAATATTTTTTCCATCAAACCATGCTTCATCTATAAGATTATTCTGTTTATTGCAGATCCAGGAAGGAGTAAATACTTCAGCTTTATCTCTAATTCGATTCTGCTGGTCCTTTTTACTTTTTTCTACTCTAGGCTTGATTATGCTTCCGTTATGGGAAGTTATTAAATCAGCACAAATAGCCTGATCCGGATAATAACGGGAACCATATTTTTTATAATTATCAGTAGCCCAAATAAGATTCTTATCAGTAGATTTGTCCTTCAGCAAAATAGCTAAAAGTTCCTTATCTATTTTTAAGAGAGCATTTTCTTTTATATCAGCACTTTTCTTTTCTTCAGACATTATTCTTTTTCTTCTGGAGTATTAGGGTATCTCTAAAAATTGCAATTTTTAGAGGTTCCCATTAATAACACATATATCTCCAACATCACAGTTAAGAGCTTTGCAAATCTTCTGCATGCTTTCCATAGAGATAAACTCTCCTTTACTGAGTTTTGCAAGAATATTGGTTGAGATGCCAGCCATTGTTATCAAGTCTGTCTTCTTCTTAATATTCTTATCTATAAGCAATTTCCAAAGCTTTCTGTAATCAACATCGCCTGTTGTATATGTATCATCCATAATTACAGTATAGCATAAAAATTGCAGTTATCAGTAAAAAAATCACGAAATATCAAAATAATTTTTATCATCATGACATATTACATCTTCTATCTAATTTCTTATCTGCCCAGCTTTTAGCATCCAGCAAATCTTTAGCAGGTATGAGTGGTAGTATTAGCCCAGAGCAGACTGAATCGTCTACACTAATCTAGACAAAAAAATAAGGGATCGCAGAATGGAGTGCAGAAATTGTCAGGGAATATACTTGACGGCTCCTGCGCGAGTAATACAGATTTATGTTGAGTAATATAAAAATTGGTATCTGTTATCGTGAAAATTTCTTAATCTATGCTATAATTCCCGTATGCTCAACAAAAGATTTTTGCCGATTGGCATTCAGAGTTTTGAAAAACTTCGCAAAAATAATTGTGTGTATGTAGACAAGACGCCGTTTGTTTACGACTTGGCTCAGACTTGTTCACCTTATTTTTTAAGCCGTCCGCGCCGGTTCGGAAAGAGCCTTTTTATTTCAACACTTG
>CAVJCY010000123.1:0-6061 GCA_963648145.1 bacterium
ATGAACCTCTTAATTACAACTTTAGGTACGTGGAATCTTGTCCCGGAACTTTTTGCGCTTACGAATCCTCAAGATTACGATTTTTACGGAAAGTCGCCAGTTATAAAAGATTTTCGGGAAAAAAACAAAATCAAAAGTGTGGATGAAATTTTTGTCATTTCTACTGAAAATCCGCGTGATGCAGAAAAACTCACCGCATGGGCAGAAAAATGGAACTGCAGGTTAAAGATTTTTGTCTGCAAAGGAATTTCTGATTTTACTACGGAAGATGATGTTCTGAAATTCCGGTCGTTTTTGTATAGAATCGTGCTTTACGGAAAAGAAAAAGCTGACGTTTTGTATCTTTCGCTCGCCGGTGGCAGAAAAACCATGAGTGCGGACATGCAGGAAGCCGGAAACCTGTTTGGCTGCGATGCAATGCTCCACATTATTGACGTAAAAGAAAAACCAAAAAGTTTTAACAATGATGATTTACTTGGGGAGCCAAAACCGGAATACGGCGAATGTTTTATTCCAGCCCTTGTAAGTTCAAAAATTGAACAGAACCTGCTTGTTACCGCGGATGCCAGGCCTTTGCGTTCCTGCGATTTTCCTCTTTTTGTGGATGAAAGCAAAATTATTCAGAATATTGAAGAAGATTGTTCTCTTTTGAAAGAAATTCAATCTCGTAAGGAAAAATCCAGCCAGATTTATGTAAATTTTTACACGAATATTTCTAAACAGAATTCTAAAAAGCGCGACATCTTTAGAAAATTGTATTTTTTGCATCCGGCAAGTCTTCAAAAACTGCGCGACTATAAATTTGGAAACGACACAGAAAAAGACCTGCGGATTTTAAAAAAAATTCCAAAGGCAGAACTTCATTCGCATTTGGGCGGAGTTTTAAGTCCAGAAGAAATTATTCAGGTTGCGCAGGAAGAAAAAAATTATGCTGCGGATATAAAAAATCCTGCTTCGGTTAGATTTAAAAATCACATTCAAAAAATCCTGTCTTATAAAAATATAGAAGATTTTGAAAAAGCTGTTTACGGAGAATATTTGGAGCCTCAAAAATTCTACAGAATTGGAATTGATAAATATCGTCAGCTTGGAGATTTTCAGGGAAGCGGACTTTTGCAGACAGAAAAAACAATTTCCAGAACGATTGAACTTTATGCACAGAGTTTGATTGCCCAAAACGTAAAATATGTAGAAATCCGCTGTTCGCCTTACAATTATACCCGTGCGGGTTTGACCATAAATCAGGTTGTAAACTGCATGATGAAAACTCTTGATCTTTACAAAAATGATTTTGAATACCGTTTTATTTATATTCTTAACCGAAGCAGTAAAAGTGAAGCAATAAAAGAGTCGGTAGATAAAATCTTAAATCTTTTGAATGAAAATAAAAACTTTGCACAAAAACTTGTTGCAATTGATCTTGCCGGAAGCGAAAACGAAGACACCAGACCTTCAAAACTGCGTGAATATTTTATGCCTCTTCTTGAAAAATGCATAAACATTACGATTCACGCTGGCGAAACTGACACAGTGCAGAGCATTTGGGAAGCCGTTTATCATCTTTCGGCGGACAGAATCGGGCACGGATTAAAACTGCTGGACAATGAAGAACTGATAAACCGCCTTTTGAATAAAAATATCGGAATAGAAATGTGTCCGAGCAGCAATCAGCAGATTGTTGGTTTTAATCAGACTGATCAGAAATATCCGCTTGTGGATTATTTGAATCGAGGGCTAAAAGTTACGATAAACACCGACGATCAGGGAATTTCGAGGACAAATCTTACTGCGGAATTTAAAAAAGCCCTGGAACTTTGCCCAGGCCTTACGCTCTGGGATTTTATTGTAATGATCAGAAATTCGTTGAGTATTGCATTCTGCGACTCAGAGCTTAAAAACCGTCTTATGCACGATTTTGAAGATCAGATTTTAAATATTTTAACGGAGGAGCTTTAATGAAAATCTGTTGTGTAAAATCAAATTTAATTCCAGAAGAAATTTTAAATGAAACAAAAAGTTTTAAAAGAGATTTTTCTTTTATAAAAAATAATGAAGTTGAATGGATTGAACGAAAAGACGCAGAAACTGATTTTTCTTACAAACAGTTGATTCCTTATGTAATTTTGCAAAAGGAAGATAAAACTCTGGGCTGCTACCAGCGACACGGAACTGAAAAACGCCTGCACGGATTGTTTTCCTGCGGATTTGGAGGCCATGTTGAAGAAAGCGACGACAAAAATGATTTAGCAAAGACTCTTGAATGCGGAATGCTCCGTGAATTAAGCGAAGAACTCTCTAACTTTGATAAAGAGCAGGTTGAATTAAAATACCTTGGACTTATAAACGAAAAAGAAAGCGAAGTGGGTTTAGTTCATCTGGGAATTGTTTTTATGGCAGTTTGCAAAGACGGCTACACACCAAAAGAAGCCAGCGAAACAAAAGGTCTTGAATGGAAGTTAAAAGAAGAACTGTGCAAACTAAAAACTGAACTGTGGACAAAACTCGCGTTGGAATTGGTTGAATAGGGGGAGAAAAGAAAATGTACACATTAATTACAAGTTTAGGAACTGGAATAACTACTGGCGGAAATGGATATCAGAAAACAAAATATGTTTTTCCTGATAAAAAAGAATGTGAAACAAATATTTTCTTAAAGGCAATTCTTGAAACCGATTACAAGGAAATTTCAAAAATAATTCTTGTTGGAACTAAAACTTCCGGATGGGAAATGCTTGCGGAAGATAATGAAGAATTATGGGATAAAATTTCTACTGCACGAGAAGAAAAATCAATTACGGACGAATTTATAAAAGAATTAGAGAACTATTTAGCTGAAAAACTTCAAATCGCTGTGGTTATAAAATGCCATACAGACAAAATTGATGAAGATACTTCGCTTGAAATTTTTAATATTTACAATTCTATAATTCCAGAAATTACAGACGAAAATATTTTATTTGACATTACGCATGGATTTAGGTCTATGCCGGTTCTGCTTTATCAGGCCCTGCAGTTTTCTGTTTCTCAAAATCCAAAAATTAAAAATGTTGAAATTGTTTATGGCGAATATGTTAAAAAAGATGAATGCTCTTATGTGCGCAATTTAAGCAGTTACTGGAAATATTCACAGATTTCTGACGCACTTACTCTTTTTAAAGAAAAACTTGATGGAACAAGAATTGCTGAATTAATTAAAAGTGATTGGTCTGCAGGAAGTAAAGCAATAAAGAGATTTACTGAAATTGTACAGACAAATTTCTGTCTGCAGTTTATTGACGTTTCAAGACAAATGAAAAATGCAATTTCAAAATATCCTGCGAATGCTCCAGAATATTTGAATGATGTAAAAATTATTCTTGAAGAACTTTGTAAACTGGTAAATGAAAAATATCAGTCGCGGACTTTGTATAATCTTTCAAAATATTTTTATGAACACAAACTGAACGTTCAGGCGGTAATTTGTTTACAGGTTGGTGTTGAAGTCTGCGAGTGTGAACACCAGCAGTGCCAGAATTATATTGGAAATTATGACTGGTGGCAGGATTATGGAAAGCAAGGTCTGCAGGTTACTAAGAAAAATAATTTTAAAGAAATGGGAACACCACTGAGCAATCTTGAAGGGTTTAGAAATCAAATTGCGCACGGTGGCGGCACAAACCGCGATGGAAATTTTCCCCAAGCTACAAATATTCCTTTTATTTATGAAAGTGGAAAACGTGGACTCGAAAACTTATTCAAAGAATATGGATTTTAGCCTATGCCAAAAACATTCTGTCTTTTAAATCATCCGCTTACTCAAAATCAGCTTTGTGAACTAAAAGAAAAATTTAATTCTACTCAGGTAATTTACCCGGAAGAAAAAATTGCAAAATTGTGGTCGCAGATTCCGCCGGAAGATTTTGATTGTGGAATTATTAACGACGTAGTTTTGTGGCTCAAAGAAAATTCTGCTTCTGGGGATTATTTTATTGCACAGGGAGAATTTGGTTCAACTTTTATGCTTGTGGATTTTGCCTTAAAAAATGGACTTGTGCCGCTTTATGCAACAACAAGGCGGGTGGCAATGGAAAGAAGGGAAGGGGAAAGCGTTTACAGAGAATATATTTTTGAACATGTCTGTTTTAAAAAATACAGATATTTTAAAGATTGATTTTGCGTGAGGGATACGCAAGGCGGCGAAGCCGTTCCGTAGTGAAGTGAAACGAAACGGAGGAATGAAGCGAACAGCGGAACCTGGAGCAGCCCGACCCGTAGCGAAGTGAGTGCTTGCACGAATGAAGCGAAGGGACACGCCCGTATTGCAAGTTTTCAGAGAAAACTTGGTAAGCAACCGAAGGTTGCGACGCACGCCCATATCTGAAAGGAGGAAACTTTGTCAGAAATTTACATTTTGTCGGATTACGGCAAACTTTCAAAAAGGGACGAAACTATTGTTTTTACTCAACCGGACGGAACAAGCACAATTTTGTTTCCTTTTAAGACGGAACAACTTGTTTTAATTGGAAGAATTTCGATTAGTGCGGATGCGCTCAGGCTTTTGACTAAACATAAAATTCCTACAACTTTTCTTTCTTCAAACGGAAAATTTAATGGAAGGCTTTCTTTTGGTGACAAAAAAAATGTTTTTCTGCGGCAAAAACAGTTTAGGATTCTGGATAATCCTAAAAAATCGCTGGAAATTGCGCGGAGTATTGTTGTCGGGAAAATTAAAAACGAAATAAGTTTTATGCAAAGGATTAAGCGGAAAAATCTGGCGGACGAGGTGGTGATTGAAAGGGCAGTTAATTCTGTAAAAAACACGCTTAGCGATGCTGAAAAAACTGATGATATTGAAAAACTTCGTGGTTACGAGGGGCTTGCTGCGCGAAAATATTTTGAAGTTTTTAAATTCAATCTGCAGCCGGAATGGGCGGAATTTAAAACACGAAGTAAAAATCCTCCTAAGTCAAATGTGAATGCGGTTTTGAGTTTTTTATACACGCTTTTAATGTATCGTGTGGAAAGTGCTGTGGAAGCTGCCGGACTGGACAGTTGCTGCGGAAATCTCCATGCCGTTAATTATGGAAAAACTGCGCTTGTGTTTGACCTTATGGAAGAATTTCGTTCTCCTGTGTGCGATACAGTCTGCTGTTCTCTTTTTAATCTTGGAACTTTAAAACCAGAGGATTTTGAAAAAGTTGAATTTTCTGCAGAAAGTGAAGATTTTCCACTGGAAAAAACTGAACAGATAGAACAATTAAAGCAGGGGGAACAGCTGGAAGGAGAACCTGATTTGCAAAATAGTGCAGACAGCGCAGACAATGAAGGCGATAAAAATTCAACAGAGCAGAGTCAGTCAGGAATTCTTTTAACAAAGGCAGGAATTAAAAAAGTTATAACTGCATTTGAAGCAAAAATGAATTCTCAGATTTTATATTTGCCGACCGGACAAAAATTATCTTACACGGCAATAATTTTCAGGCAGGTTCAGCATTATAAAAGGGTAATTAACGAAGAAGAAACGGAATACAAGGCTTATTATTTTAAATGATTTATTTTGTCAGTTACGATGTTGCAAATCCAAAACGACTCAGACGTGTTGCAAAAACGCTGGAAAATTTTGGAATAAGAATCCAGTTTTCGTTTTTTGAGTGCGAAATGGAAAGTCCGCAGATTGAAGAATTAAAAAAATCTCTTTTGAACATTCTGGATTTAGAAGAAGATTCACTTTTGATTTATCCACTCTGCCAGGATTGCGCCGCAAAGACTTTTAGTCTTGGTCAGGGGAATATTTTTATTCCTTCAACTTTTGAAATTTTGTGAAAAAAGTCTGAGAGGAAGAAGTCAATGTCATGCTGAACTCGTTTCAGCATCGCCTTACTACAAGATCCCGAAATAAATTCGGAATGACAATTTTTTCGTTCGGGGATGACATATTCACCGCGAGTTTTGGAACAAAACTCGTTAAGCAACCGCAAGGTTGCGACTCATGCTGAACTTCGTTTCAGCATCTCTTTTCAAGTGAGATTTCTAAAATGAAAGAAAAGCATTTTTTGATTGTTTATGATATTAGAAACACAAA
>CAVJCY010000124.1:0-1436 GCA_963648145.1 bacterium
AAAATGTAGTATAATATTAGTGTTATCAGAGATGATAACCCATAATATTTTTCAATATAAACACCTTTCTAGACAAGAGACCACAGGAGAAATCTTGTGGTTTTTTGTTAGAGGATGCAGGAAAATAGGAGGAAAAAATTAATTATGTTAAATTACAGAAAACGACCGAAAAACTAAAAATAAGTCGAAAATAAAGGTAAATAAATAAAAATAAACTAAAAAAAATAACAAAAAATAAATAAATTATAAGGAGAATTAAAATAGAATTTATGAAGAAAAACGTTATTATTAAAAATTTTGACAGTGTAAAAAAAGAAACAAGTGTTAACGGTGCGGGCATCAACTTAAATGCGAACTTAACCACACCTAAATATATCATCAAGGAAAGCGAAGCTAGTTTACACATCAGCGTCGGGAATTCAAAAATCGGGAAGGGGATCTATGGTTTTAGCACACTTCCAGGAAACAAGGATCACATGCTTATTTTAAATCACAGTATCTTACTCACCGATATTCCAGGCACATGCAGTAAGTATTGCACTAACTGTGCTAAAGACGGTGCTTGTTATGCATGGAGGGATGCTAAACTTCACAATAACGTCACAATTCGTGCATGGGGAGAAAATACGCTCTTACTCAGAAACGGTGCTTTATTCGGCTTGGTAGAGGATTATATCAACAAGAAGAATAAGAAATATATTAAATCTGGAGGCAAGGAACTTCCAAAGATCACCACATTTAGAATTAACGTCTCTGGGGAGGTCGAAACCCTTGAAGAGCTTGAGGGCTGGAATGCAATCGCCAAGAAGCATCCAGAAATTAACTTCGGGCTTTACACCAAGAACTATGAAGCTTTAGAGGCGTTCATGATTAAGCATGGGGACACAGAACCTAATTTTGTCATCAACGTCTCTCAATGGCATGGTTGTGCAGACGAGTTTTTAAAGAAGTATCCAGGGAAATTTAATGTCTTTGAATACGACGACAGTTGTAAGAAGGACAAAGGGGGACTTTCTGAAGAACAAATCGCGCGCCTTGCGGCGCTTCCTCACTGCCCTGCAGTAAATAGCAAGGGGAAACACAACAAGGACGCTAAAGGTAATCCAATCACATGCGACAGTTGCAAGCACTGCTATAGAAAAAGACGAGGTTTAAGTCAAGCTATTGCAGTCTACGCTCATTAATCTGGGATTGTGGTGTGCTGGGAATTCCTGGCGCGCCACGCCCTTCGGGCGTTCTTATTTTTAACAAAATAAATAAGGAGAAAGGAATGAATAAAGAAGTTAAAACAATAAGTTTAGAAGCATTATTAAAAGGCTACTATTCAAAAGGCGAAAAACAAGAAACAGAAATTTTTACAAAAATAATGCCTAAAAAAGGAGATTTGATTAAATTTGATCTAGGCTCAGAATTGATTGATCCTAAAGAAGAATTCG
>CAVJCY010000124.1:2078-5970 GCA_963648145.1 bacterium
CAGCTCAAGAAGCAATCAGATTACCTTCATGATTACTTCCAGAAGCATTATGAAGAGCTTAATGAAGTTGAGATCAACGCGATTATTCACCAGGACATTTACATTTGGAGATTGATCAAATCAAAAAGAATATTCGTCGAGAAAATGAATGGGAACAGTAAGTAATACTGGACGATCAACCAAAAATTTAGTATAATATTAATAGTTAATTTAATAAGGAGAAGGAAATAAATGAAAACAACAACAAATATTATTGAAAAATTCGAATCAAAGGAAGAATTCTTAAAGGCATGCAGAGCCAGCAGGGATTCAAAGAAACCAGGATCAATTGAAGTCACAACTAAAATGGGTGGTTTCATGGGAATGGATGATTTTGTCGTTCTTTGGAGCTTAGAACCAGAAACATACAAAGAAAAAGATGTAGCTGAACTCTGGGATAGAAGTAAAGCACTCAGCGGCAAAGTCTCACTTAGAATTATTTCTGGGGATTAGCTATGGGACTATTAGGTAGCCTTACAAAAAACTTCTACTTCAACGGTTCGGCGATTCCAGCTGATTCACCAGTTTACATCAGGATCTTTAAAGAAGACCTTCCTGCAGAAGTGTGGGAAGGCTACTGCTCAGGATTAAATGTAAGCACGTCAGATCCATCAATCACCAGCTTAGTTGTTTATATTGATCCTTATCATGCACCTGTTGCAGAAAGGAATGGAGATATAAGCAAGAAGTAAGTTGAAGCTGAAGCTAAAGTAGAAGCTGAAGGAAAACAAAAGGAGGGAGAAAAAAGATGCATAAATATGCGATTAACGCTTTACAGCCACCATAAAATATTATATAATATTATAGTATATAAGTGGCTTTTTTAGCGCACTTAGAAGTTGGATTCGCTCACCTGTCAACTTCAAGTGTATGGAATAGGTGAAGCAAAAACATATAATAAGGAGGAAAGAAAAGATTTATGCTAAGCATAGTTATATGTACGATTCTCGTCGTTGTCATGATTGTCCTTGTATTTGGACCCGCTCTTGGTTCAATTTACACAGACACATTTGAATTCATGTGTAGACGAAACAGTCAAAAAAGAGCTAGAAAAGAAAATACACGTAGCCGAAGGGAGGATAAATAATAATGGTTTTTTTAACAATTATTATATTCCTTACTGCGGTTGCAGTTGTAGGATACGGATTTTTCATAACAATTTGTTACCTAATTGGTGACTTGTCGTATCTCTCAGGATGCGCGTTTAGCGATGAAAAACCATCCGGCAAGGAAGTTGCAAAACACATAGGATTTCTCTTAATAGATATCATTGGTGTTACCGGAATGATCCTTGTAACGTGTAAAATGTTTGGTGCATTTTAGGCGAAGGGGGCGTGGCGAGTGCTGGTGAAGAAGCCGGCGCTCACGCGCCTCTTTTTAGTTTTTCATTGACAAAAATAAATCGTTTTTACAGTGTAAAGTTTTTTGTGTTTAATTGACACTGTAGTCTAGATCAAAAGACAGTTAAGGATTATTGTAAATAGAAAAGGAAATTAACAAATATAAACATAAAAAAATAAGAAAATATTACATTTTACTTTAAAAAGAAGTCAAAGTGTAGTATAATATTAGTACAATAAGTTAAGGAGGAATAAAAAACTTATGGGATTAGATATGTACATTTACGCAAGAAAAACAACTTTAGGAAGAACAGTAAAAGATGCAGAATTATCGAATGAATTTTTAAAAGACTTATACGGAAATTTTGATTACATCGGTAAACCAAAAGACTTAAAAGTATTCGATAATGTAGATTTAGACAAAACTGCAACAATTAAAGTTAGTTATAATATTGGCTACTTTAGAAAATTCAATGCATTACATAATTTCTTAACAGAAAGTTGTGGCCGAACAGTTGGAGTTGATGATGACTGTGTTGACATGTTAATCACTGAAGATATTATTGATGATTTAATCGATAGATTGACAAAAATTGTTAAGGCTCATGGAAAGAACCAAGCAGCTGCAGAATACATCGCAGAAGAAGAATTACCAACACAAAATGGTTTCTTCTTTGGTTCAACTGAATACGATGATTGGTATTTTGAAGACTGTAAAGATGCACTTGATCTCTTTACCAAAATGAAGGAATTAATAACAACTGCTGAAGAAGAAGGCGAAGAACCATACGAATTCTACTATCAAGCATGGTATTAATACCATTTGAAAAAAATTAAAAAAAATACTACATTTCACTTTACTAACATTGAGAAATGTAGTATAATATTAGTGTAAGTTGAGAGAGTTAAACTTTCTGGCTAAACTTCTCTCTCAACGGTACACCCGGGGTTTCCACAGTTGCATATGTTGTTCCCCATACAAAAAAACAAATCTGATGCAACAGCTGTTTGCTAATTACAGTCTAAAAAAATAATTAGACAATATTATACCTCTTTCTTCCAGTCCTCTTTTATCCAATCAGGACTGGGAGAGATGTTTTTTTAAATTTATTTGGAAAAGAAAGAAAGAGCAGTTAACCTCACAAACTATACGCTGCTCTTTTTTTCGTTCTAGACACATTTTTCATTTTAAGCCCGATACAGCGACGTTTTTGCTTTCCAGGTTAATTTATACCTCCCACACGCAAATTTGTCTCTAATGCCCTTTAAAATGCAAATACAGCCATTTTAAGAGCCTCGAGCCATTTATAAAACCACCACCCACACTCGCCAAATGCCCGCAAACCCCTCAAAAACGCGATTTAAGCCATTTTGGCATATTTCCCCCTCCAGCGACACGCCATTTCTGGAGATTTGCCTTAAAACCCCCTTAAAACGCAAATACAGGCATTTGGTTTATTATATACACCAGGAAATTCCACTCGGGAGTTTACCCAAACACCATAGAATGCCCATAAACCCACTTTTTAGCCCGATAGAGCGATTTTTCTAGTCTGGACACAGAATTACACCTCCAGCTCAAAAATTTGTCTCTACGGGCTTTATTTTGCGTTTCTGAGCCTCATAGTCTATTCTGGATGCCTCCGCTAACCCCGAGGGACACCCCAGCACAGCCATAAATAGCGTTTTTAGCCCAATACAGCCACTTCTTGCTATTTAGCACCTGTTGATCACTCCAAGGAACTGTCCCAGCGTCCAGAAGCCAACAGAACCAGCTAGCCCCTCCACAAAGCATCCAGGGTTCTCGTGACCTTCTGTGCCTTACCTCTAAAGCCGAGCTAAGGCGCAGAAGCTCCCTCGAACAACCCCTGCACAATCACTACGAGCCAGTGCCCAATGTCCAGGTGTCCAAGATCACCACGCTCCGCTTTTAAGTTTTCCCTGCTCTTGGGCACCTAGCCATAAGTTCGCCCAATTCCACGCCCTAACCCCCAAATTCTTCTCTACAGCCCTTTAAACGGCATCTGTGAGCATTTTAGCACCCCAGCCAGCACCCAGTAACCAGCCACGCGTCCCTAGAATGCCCATAAATGCTGTTTTAAGGCTCATACAGCGATTTTATCCTTCGGGAGGTGTAATTCCTCCTCCAAGCGTGAAATCTTTCTCTATGGGCTTTATTTTGCAAAATAACGGCATATACACGTCCAGGGGTATTTATTTTTTTCGTCTAAAGCCCCTATTTTTTTATTTTCCCTCTTGCCCGGGGGGCTTTTTTTCTAAGTGCCCATATTTTTTTATTCCAATTCGCCCCCCTCTTTTTTCCACCCACCCACCCTACAATAAACAAAAGCATATTGTTTATACACTAAGAAGACAGATAACACATTCAAGTGTATTCACTACATTCGTACTCGGGGCGCCTTTTTTTTATTTTGCCTTCAGGGGGGATTTTTTATTTTTGCTATAGGTACCCCCTTTTTTTCTTTCTGCGGGTCACCGTTTTTGTTTTTTTT
>CAVJCY010000125.1:0-5939 GCA_963648145.1 bacterium
CGAATTAAAACATCGCGTTTTCAGAGTTACCTCTAAAAATTGCAATTTTTAGAGCTTCCCTTATATAAAAAATTCAGCAATGCCATTGAAATAATTATCAGGTAGCCGATTATGCTGAATATGTCTGGTATCATCCCAAAAAGGAAAAATCCAAGGAGCGTAGAAAAAATAATTTGTGAATAGTCGTAAATTGAAATTTTTGCAGCCGGAGCGTATGAATATGCCGCCGTAATTGTAAATTGTCCACCCGCAGCTGAAATTCCCGCACAAATCAAAAAAATCCACTGTTGAAAAGTCATCGGATTGTAATTTAAAATAAGATATGGCACGGATATCAGTATGGAAAATGCAGAAAAAAACAGCACGATTACATTTCCGTTACAACCGAGTTTACTTAATTTTCTGACACACGCGTATGCAAAGCCCGCTCCCATTCCACCTGCAAAACCTGCAATTGTCGGCAGCATCTGAGAAAAATTGAAATTCGGTTTTATAATCAGCATTGAACCTAAAAAGGCAACTATGATTGCAATCAGCGGAATTTTATTGATTTTTTCTTTCATCAGTAAAAAACTGAAAAGTATAGAAAAAAATGGTGACATTTTGTTTAAAATTGAAGCATCAGAAAGAACAAGATGATCTATTGCAAAGAAATTACCGTAAATTCCCACTGAACCGGCAATTGAACGCAAAAATAAATAAAGCAGTGCCCCGTTAGGAATTGCAATTGCCGCTAGTCCTTCTTTTTTTGCTGTAAGAAAGATACCGGCTAGTGCAATTAAAAATGCAACGACGTTTCTGAAAAATGCTTTCTGCATGAAAAAAATATTTCCAGCAAGATGTACAAATGCCGCCATCAGTGCAAAGAAAAATGCGGAAGATATTATGAACACAATGCCTTTTGTCGTATCAGAAATGCTTTTCATAACTGACAGTTTATTCTTTATGATTTTTCAAATCAAGTTTTTCAGGCACCTGGCTCAAGAAAAAATAAAGGGAACCTCTAAAAATTGCAATTTTTAGAGGTTCCCTTAAAAAAGGATTGCCGTTTTTTGCAGCAATCCCCTTTTGTCAGTTACATATTTTCGTATGTTTGAATACTGTCTTCAAGATGTTCAATTTTTATTCCGGCTTGTTTGAACATTTCAAGACTGTCTGCTTCGTCGTGATAATGTTTGTCGCAAACTACCCGAACAATTCCACAATTTATAAGCAGCATGGCACACGTCCTGCACGGTGTCATTTTGCAGTAGCAGGTGGCACCTTCAATGGAAATTCCGCGTTTTGCCGCTTGGCAGATTGCATTTTGTTCTGCATGAACTGTACGAACGCAGTGTTGACTGATTGTACCGTCTTCATGAAGCATTTTTTTCAAAAGATGACCAGCTTCGTCGCAGTGTGGAAGCCCCGCAGGGGAACCTACATAACCGCTTACGAGCAGTTGTTTGTCCCTTGCAATTACGCAGCCGGAACGACCTCGGTCACAAGTCGCTCTTTTTGCGACTGTTCTGCTGATTTCCATAAAGTATTCATCCCAAGTTGGGCGTACATATTTAATATTTTCTGCCATAATTTTTCCTTGAAGTTTTGTAAAATCAGTTTTACTTTACTGCTTCAAATATAATATCGGCAATAAATATTCCGGCAAGAACCCAGGTAACAAGCGGAATTTCTTTGATTTTTTTAGTAACGCATTTACAAAGGACGTAAGAAATAATTCCCCACATAATTCCTTTTGAAATTGAATATGCAAACGGCATTACCATAATTGTAATAAATGCCGGAATTCCGTTTGAAGGGACTGTAAAATCAATAGACATAACTGATTTCATCATAAGAAATCCTACAAAAATTAATGCAGGAGCGGTTGCCGCTGAGGGAATTAAACTGAATAGTGGCCAAATAAATAACGAAATAAGAAATAAAATTCCTGTTACAACGGAGGCAAGTCCTGTTCTAGCACCGGCTGCAACTCCCGAAGAACTTTCTACAAAGGAAGTTACTGTTGAAGTTCCAAGGCACGCTCCCAATACAGTACCAATTGAATCTGATAAAAGAGCACCTTTTGCATTGATAATCTGACCTTTTTCATCTTTCAAATTTGCCTGTTCGCCAATACCAACAAGAGTTCCGATTGTATCAAAAAGATCTGTAAAGAGAAATGTAATGAAAATTACAAAGAACTGACCAAGAATTGCAAAAGAGAATTTTCCTGTTTCTGCAGAAATACAGATTCCTTTAAAATCAAATGCAAACAAATTTGGTTTTTCTGGAAGACTGAACGGTTTAAAATTTTCTGGAATACTTGTTACCCCAAAAGGAATTCCGATAATTGTTGTAAGTGCAACTCCAATTAGAATTGCACCCGGAACATTTAAAAGATACAGTACGATAGTAAGAATAAAACCAATCACAGCAACTAATGCTGATGCATGCTGAAGATTAAGATTTACAAAACCGATTGTTGTCCCCGTGTCAGTTGTACAGATTCCCGCATTTACAAGTCCAATAATTGCAATAAATAAACCGATGCCGACTGAAACAGCTTTTTTTAAACTGTCAGGAATTGAATTGATAATGGCTTCCCTTATACCAAATATGGAGAGAAGGATAAATAAAATTCCTTCAACAAATACAGCCGTTAATGCTAACTGCCAGCTGCACCCCATACTTAAAACAACCGTATAGGTAAAAAATGCATTTAATCCAAGTCCCGGTGCAAGTGCAACCGGAAGATTTGCTAAAAATGCCATGACAAGTGTAGTAATGCCTGAAGAAATTGCTGTTGCAGTAAATACAGCCCCCCACCCCATTCCAGATTCTGAAAGAATACTAGGATTCAAAGCAAGAATGTAAGCCATAGCAAGGAAAGTTGTAACACCACCAACTACTTCTTTTCCTACAGTTGTGTTTCTTTCCTGCAGGTGAAAAATTTTTTCCATTTTTTTTCTCCCAAAAAAGTGATATTTTATTATAACAACTATTGACATTTTTTTCACGGAAATATATTATTTAATCATTCGCGGATGTCATATAACGGCTTATTATCTCAGCCCTCCAAGCTGATGACGAGGGTTCGACTCCCTTCATCCGCTGGGTAAAAACGCTTTCTGTTTTCAGAGAGCGTTTTTTTTATTTAACATACGCTTGAGGTGTCACCCCTACGGGTTCGTCGCGAGTCATAAATACCTCGGCGCAAAATACTAAAAACCCTCTCGGCTTTTTTTAACGTATTTTGTCTTCATCCGCTGGATTAAAACGCTTTCTGTTTTTAACTCGACTTTTTTTTAGAAAAACGATATTCACAAAACTTTGTAAACAGATTATGATTGTAGGAAAATTTAGAATAGCAATTCTAGAGTTTATTAAGAGTCGGTTACACATAATTAAGGAGATAACGCATATGTCTAACAAAATTACTATCATTGGTGCTGGTCAGGTTGGTTCAACTGTTGCTTTTGCACTTACTTTAAAACAATTAGCTTCAGAAATTGTTTTGATTGATATAGCTAAGGACAGAGCTATGGGAGAAGCAATGGATATTCGTCAGGGAACTCCATTTGTTGGTCCAGTATATATTCATGATGGTGATTATGAAGATGCAAGAGATTCTGATATTGTAGTTTTTACATCTGGAGTTGGAAGAAAACCTGGGCAGTCTCGTCTTGATCTTACTCAGACAAATGTAAATATTACAAAATCTGTAATTCCTTTGATTACAAAAGTTGCTCCTAATGCACTTTACGTAATTGTTGCAAATCCTGTTGATGTACTTACATATCAGTTTATTAAAACTTCTGGAATTCCTGCAAATCATATTTTTGGTACAGGAACTATGCTTGACACTGCTCGTTTCCGTGCAAGAATTGCTGAAACTTATAAAATCTGTCAGGAAAATGTTCACGGTTACGTTTTTGGTGAACACGGAGATTCTTCATTTGTTCCTTGGTCACTTGCAAATATTGGTTCTATTCCGGTTGATAATTTTGCAAAATCATATACAGGCGGAAAACTTCCTGATTTTGATAAAAATGATGTTGAAGATTACATCAGAAAATCTGGAGGAATTATTATTGCCGCTAAAAAATGTACAAACTACGGAATTGGTATTACAACAGCAAATCTTGTAGAAGCTTTGAACTATGATACAGATTCAGTTCTTACAATTTCTTCACTTCTTGACGGTGAATATGGAATCAGTGATGTTTGTCTTTCTATTCCGACAATTATCGGTCGTAAGGGAATTAAAGGTCATGTTGCCTGTCCTCTTACTGACGCTGAAGTTGAATCACTTAGACATTCAGCTGAATGTTTGAAAGACGTTATTAAACAGGTTCAGTTCTAGTTTTTTATAAAAGTCTGAAAAATTAAAGGCAGTTTTCTAACTGCCTTTTTTTGTTTATATTATGGAATATTGATTGATGCATAAGGAGATTATGATGGAGTACAAAATTGAACATGATTCTATGGGTGAAGTAAAAGTTCCTGCTGATAAATATTGGGGGGCTCAGACAGAAAGAAGTCATGAAAATTTTGAAATTGGCGTTGGTATCGAAACTATGCCACGAGAAATTACAAAGGCTTTCGGTTATTTAAAAAAGGCTGCTGCAATGGCAAATAATGCCTTAAAACCTGAAAAAATGACTGATGAAAAACTCAAAGTTATTTCACAGGCTTGTGATGAAGTTATTTCTGGTTCTTTAAATGAACACTTCCCTCTCGTTGTTTGGCAGACTGGTTCTGGAACTCAGAGCAATATGAATGCTAACGAAGTTATAGCAAACCGTGCAAACGAAATTGTCGGTAAAAAACTCTGCCATCCGAATGATGATATTAATATGTCACAGTCTTCAAATGATACATTCCCGACTGCACTTCACATTATGTCTGTGTTTGCAATTGAAGATAAACTTATTCCTGCAGCAAATGTTTTGATTGAAACTTTCAAAAAACTTGAAAAAGAAAACGAAGGAATCGTAAAATCCGGAAGAACTCACCTACAGGATGCTGTGCCTATTTCTTTTGATCAGGAAATTTCCGGCTGGAGAACTTCGCTTGAACGTGATGTTGAAATGTTAAAATCTTCTCTGCCATATTTAAAACAGCTTGCACTTGGTGGAACTGCAGTTGGAACAGGATTAAATGCTCCAAAAGGCTTTGATGAAAAAGTTGCAGAATGTGTTTCTAAACTTACTGGTAAAGATTTTATTACAGCACCAAATAAATTCCACGCACTTACTTCTAAAGATGAACTTGTGTTTGCTCACGGTGCCGTAAAAGCTATGGCTGCAGATATGATGAAAATTGCAAACGATGTTCGCTGGCTTGCTTCTGGTCCTCGTGATGGACTTGGTGAAATTCACATTCCTGAAAATGAACCAGGGTCTTCTATTATGCCGGGAAAAGTAAATCCAACTCAGTGCGAAGCCGTTACAATGGTTGCCGTTCAGGTTATGGGAAATGATGCTGCAATCAGTTTTGCAGCATCTCAGGGTAATTTTGAATTAAATGTATTTATGCCTGTTATTGCATACAATTTTGTCCAGTCTTGTCGTTTGCTTGCTGAGTCAATTCTTTCTTTTAATAAGAATTGTGCCGTTGGCATTACAGCAAACAAGGATAAAATGCACTATAATCTCTATAATTCTTTGATGCTTGTAACTGCATTAAATCCGTATATTGGCTATGAAAATGCTGCCAAAACTGCACACAAGGCTTTTGACGAAAATATCAGTTTAAAAGATGCTTGTGTTGGCTTAGGTTTCCTGAGTGCAGAACAATTTGATGAAGTATTTAAGCCTGAAAGCATGGCCTATCCTCATTCAAAATAAAATTTCTGACACAAAATCTTTATCTAATGGAACCTCTAAAAATTGCAATTTTTTGAGGTATCTTTGAAAACGCGATGTTTTAATTCGTTGTATTTTAACGAATTAAAA
>CAVJCY010000126.1:0-5916 GCA_963648145.1 bacterium
CAGTGCTTTAAAAAATCATCTTGCTTTGGCTACAGAAAACTTTTGTAAAAAAAATAGTTTTGGATAAAAAAATGTTATTTTACAATTTTCAGAAAAAAATACTTGATTCATTGTATGCAGATGAAACGGTAAAGAAATATTTTAAAGAATTTCAGCGTTGTCATCCGGGGTACACGCCTCTTCATAAAAAGGATGCTTTTGACTATATAATGAAGTTGAACAAAGCTTATAAACTGTCAAAACCGCTTCATTTAGTCGAAAAACCAAAAAATCATCTCAGATATTTTAATGAAAAACTTGTTACTGTAAAAAGAACATCAAGAGGAGAGGCAAGCTCAAAGAAAGAAGCTCTTGCAAAAACGGAAACTTTAAGTCCATGGTTTAATCAGACAGAACGGCTTTCTGTTGAAGAACTTGTAAAAAAATTGCTGGACTATGATGTTATCTCATTTGATATTTTTGATACTTTGATATACAGAAAAATCGAAAAACCGATTGATTTAACTCACATTCTTGCAAAAGAAATTGGTTTTGAAGATTTTGAGGCAATTCGTAAACGATGTGAAAATCGAGCACGAGAAAATGCCGAGTGGACAAAAGGTGTTCGGGAAGTTACTCTTTCTGAAATCTACGATTACATGCCTGCATTTGGTATTTCTAAAGATTTGGCAAAGCGGGAAGAAGAACTTGAAGTTGAACTTGCAGTCCAAAACCCGTATATGAAGAAAGTTTTTGATGCCGTTAAGGAAGCTGGAAAGACCATTGTTTTGTTAAGTGATATGTATCTTGATAAAACCGTTCTTGAAAAAATACTTCATAAGTGCGGATATTCCGGCTGGGATAAATTTTATCTTTCAAACGAAACTTTGACGCGCAAAGGTGACGGAACTTCCCAGAAACTCTTGATTGAAGATTATACTTCAAAAAAAATTATACATATCGGGGATGATTTTAATGGTGACTACAATAAATCAATTGAAGCCGGCATTGATGCAATTCATAATCCTGATTCAAGATTTGCAGACCGTGAACAAAACTTGCGAGATTCTCTTGCGCCAAGTATTTATCGTGCTGTTATCAACAATACTATGAATAACGGTTTGTGGAATGAAAGCCTTTATTACAGTCACGGTTTTAGAGTCGGGGGAATTCTTGCTGTAGGCTACTGCCAGTTCCTTAACAGAATTGCAAAAAATAACAATATTGATAAAATTCTTTTCTGTGCCAGAGACTGCGAAGTTCTCTACAAAATTTACAATCAGCATTTTAAACAGTTTGATAATGACTATATTTCTATAAGTCGTTACGCAATCATGAATATAACTGCAGACAGATACCTTTATGATTTAACAAACCGCTTCATTATGCGACATCTAGATCAGAATAAAAATCGAAAACCTATAAAGGACATTCTTGAAGAAACTGGTTTTGCTTATTTAAATGATTATCTTGATGAAAGCGGAATTTCTCCGTTCATTTATCCGTGTTCAATTGACAAAAAGAAAGTAGAAAATTTTATTCTTGAGCATAAATCTGTAGTTGTTGAACATAATAAAACTCACATAGAAGCCGCTAAAAAATATTTTTCTGATGTAATTGGTGACGCAAAACGAGTTCTTGTTGTTGATATTGGCTGGAGCGGAACGTGCATAAGTTCCTTGGATTATTTTATAAAAACTCAGTTGCCTGATTTAAATGTAAGTGTACGCGGTGCGTTAATGTGCACTAACCGTAATATTGTCGTTACCAATCAGATTTGTAATGATAATTTTGATTCTTATATTTATTCGCCGGAAGAAAATATTGATTTAGCGCGTTTTATGTTCCCTGCAAAAGCTCCGACTCAGATTATGGACAAGTTGCATCTGCCGCTTGAATATTTGTTTACTTCAACAGACACTTCAATTATAAATTATTGCCTTGATTCAAAAAACAAAGTGTATATGGAAAAAGCTGCGTTTGAAATTCCAAACAGGACTGAAATTGAAGAAATGCAGGACGGCATGTTGAAATTTGCAGAAATTTTTGCAGATTATTACAAAGTACTAAAATTTAATGCCTGGATTAGCCCTTATACAGCAATAACTCCTTTAAAATACATCATTGAAAGAAAAGAAGATTCATACAAGATTTATAAAAATTTCATTTATGATGGCGTTTTTGCTCCGTATGCAGAGCAAACTCAGTTACATTATTTTTCTGAACTTTTTGAAAATGAACCGTTTGCAGCAAAAGACACGGAAAATAAACTTGCTTATGAACTGTCTAGCGTTCCAGAAAATAAACGTATTCTTTTCGTAACTCCAGAACTGATTTACACAGGAGCACCGCGCAGTCTGCTTCGTATGTGCAAGGTTGCCAAAAATTTAGGATATTTTCCGGTAGTATGGAGTGCTTTGCCGGGACCTTTTGTTAAAGAATTTGATGCTTTTAATATTCCTGTAAGAATTGTTCCAGAAAATGAAGTTTGCAAACAAAATTATATTGATGAAATCAAGATGTTCGGTATGGCAGTCTGCAATACAATTGTTACAGATAAATATGTTATTCAGTGCGAGCAGCATATCCCGACAATCTGGTACATCAGGGAAGCAACAAATATTCCTGATTTTATCCGCAAGAATGCTCACAGAAAATTTGTTCTTGAAAACTCTAATTCTATTTACTGTGTAAGTGATTATGCCGCAAAAGCAATCCGTAAATTCACAGATAAACCTGTAAAAGTTATTCGCAATGCTGTTGAAGATGAAGTTGAAATGGCGGTCGATTATAAACCAGGAAGTGGCGAAAAAGTAAAATTCGTGCAGTTTGGTACTATTGAATACCGCAAAGGTTATGATGTTTTACTATCAGCATACAAATCTATGCCGGAAGATTATAAAAATAAATCAGAACTTTATTTTGGCGGCGGTTTTATTAATAGCGGAACTCCTTATTCAAGTTATCTTTTTGGCGAAATGAAAAATGAGCCTGCCGTGCATTATCTTGGCGTTGTAAAAGGAGAAAAAAATAAAATTGAAAACCTTTCGTCAAAGGATGTTGTAGTTGTTGCCAGCCGTGACGAATCCTGCTCACTTGTAGCTCTTGAAGGGGCAATGCTCAGCAAACCCCTTATTGTTACAGAAAATACCGGTGCAAAATACATTGTAGAAAACGACAACGGTTATATTGTAGAAACAGGAAATGTTGAAAGTTTAAAGACTGCAATGATGAAACTCATTGATGCCAAAGACAAACTGTATGAAATGGGTAAAATTTCCAGAATTAATTATGAAAAATTTGGAAGCATGAAAACCTATGAAGAAAATCTGAAAGACCTTTATGCTATGACAGAAATCAAAAATTCTTCAGATTTTATAAAATCAAGAAATCTTTCACGCAACGCACTTTATTCAAAAGCTAAAACTGATTGGGAAAAGAAGCAGGCGGAAAAAGAAGCTGATTTAGCCAAAGCAACGGAAAAAGTTATTGTAAGTTTAACTTCACATCCGGGAAGAATTGATACAGTTGAACTTTGCATAAAATCTTTGCTAAAACAGACTTCAAAACCAGAAAAAATAATTTTGTGGCTTTCAAAAGAACAGTTCCCGGGAAAAACTGCCGATTTGCCGGAAAAGTTAACGTCACTTACTAAAAATTCAGTTTTTGAAATCAAGTTTGTTGATGATGATTTAAAACCGCACAAAAAATACTACTACGCGACAAAAGAATATCCGGATTTGCCTTTAATCATTGTTGATGACGACGTGGAATATGACAAAAATTTGATTGCCCGATTAATGACAAGTTACAGAGTCCATCCAGACTGCATAAGTACAATGCGCGCAAACTTGATGACTTTTGACCAGCAGGGCAAAGTGCGACCTTATAATTTCTGGAACATGGGATACACCATGCTTTTAGATACGCCAAGTCTGATGTTAATGCCAACAGGAATTGGCGGTGTACTTTATCCGCCACACAGCATTCCAGAAACTGCTTTTGATACAGAAGAAATCAAGAAAAACTGTCTTTACTGTGATGACCTGTGGCTAAAGATTTTTACAGCATCAAATGGTTATAAAGTTGTTGTTCCCAGAAATTACACTCCATACAAAGAAATTCCAGGAACTCAAGATGTGGCACTGTGGCATCTGAATGTGTATGGAAATAATAATGACGTAACGTTGCAGAATATTCTAAGTTATTATGATGAAAAACTTGGAAGTTCTGAAACTTTACTTAAAACTTTTAGAAAGGATTTTTATTGCTAGAAAAAAGGAGAATTTTTTATGACTAATACTTTTTATAAGGACAATTTTTTTGTTATAGATTCTAATAATCTTGGTGATGTGCAGAATAAATTATACGGATATGCCTTTCTGAATGATAGAATTTTGATTAATTCTTCAGAGTGTAATACGGACATTCCAAATGATACTTGCGGATGCTATGTAAATGTTGAGGTGAAAAATCAAAAAATTGTAATTTCGCAGGATTATTTTGGTTCTTACGGTATTTATTATTTTCTTAAAGACGATTATTTTGCTTTTTCGAATTCATTTTTGTATTTGGTGGAATATCTTTATAAAAAATATGAGCTTTCGTTTGATGATGAGTTTGCAAAAGCCTTTTTGGGGCAACCTCAGGCTGTTTTGACCTATACGGATACAATGGTTAAGGAAATAAACCTGTTTTCAAGAAATAAAAAGATTATTATAGATATAGGAACTAGAACTTTTTCAGTAGAAACACTAGAACAAAAAGAACGTTACGTTCCTATTAATACTAAGGAAGCCATTAAGATAATTGATGACTGGCACGACAAATGGAACAAAATTTTCAATACACTTATAAAAGGTAAGAGTTCTTTTACTTTTGCAATTTCAGGAGGAAAAGACTCTAGAGTTAGTCTTGCTTGTCTTGTAAAACCACGACTTAATCTTGAGAATGTACATTTTTATTCTTCGACAGATGGTAAAGCTACTCATTCAGATGATTTTAGAATTGCTTCTGAGATTGCCCGAATCTATAATTTTAAATTGAATGAAGGTAACCAAGTTGAAACTTATCATATTTCACCAGTAAATATTCTAAAATCCACCTTTTACGCAAAATGTGGTTACCATAGAGAAATAATGCCGAAAATACTTTGGCGGAAAACTCCAGAATATACCCTTTCTGGCAATGGTGGTGATTTAAGAAATATATGGGAAGATACTCCAGAAGATTTTATTAATGATGCGTGTAAATATACTGTTTACAATACTTTAGATGCGGCGAGTTCATTAAGAACGTTAATGAATAATACTAAAGATGAAATAGACCGTGATTTAGTAAATACAGCGAATTTTAGCGGAAAAGATTATTTTTATACGCAATGCAGACAACGCTATCATAATGGAAAAGCTTTTGTTGAATGTTTTCTTGCAAATCAGATTAATATTTCACCATTACTTGATCCTTCCTTATACAAAATTTCTCAGAAAATAGATCTTGATAATGATATGGATTTGCTTTACAGGTTGATTTATACAAGGTATCTTCCTGAACTGGATGAACTCGATTTTGATAGTAACCGAATTGTCATTTCTGAAACAAAAAAAATTGCTGATGAAATAAATAAAAAGTATCCACTTTCTGCAGCTGATGTTTCAGAATTTTTTGATTTAAAAATTCATTTTAACAGGGTCGCTCAAGATTCTTATAACGGTGACCAAAATGCTTATGATTACTTAAAAGAAACTTTTGAAAGTAGAGAAGTAAAAGATTTTGTATATAAAGAGTTTGGAGAAGAAACTTACAGAAAAGCAGAACTTTATTACACAAAAGATTATCATCCTTATATTGCTGGTTCTGGTTTAGTACAGTGTTATGTAATTTCTTGTTTAACAGAGCAAAGTAAAAAAGAAAATAATATTGAAAGGCTCCTTCCTC
>CAVJCY010000127.1:0-5727 GCA_963648145.1 bacterium
ATAAAGCATTGAAAATGATTTTTTAGAGATACCCTAATCTTAAAAAACTGTTTTCAAATTAAAACGACGATTTTTTAAAACACCTGGTGGAAATAATTAATGAAAATTTTAAAAACAAAATTCTTAGAATATATTTTGCTCTCTGTTTCAATAGGGATTGTATTTACTGCAGTTTCCTGCGCAAGCACACGTCATACAACAATTTCTGATAATGTTTCTTCAAGAAATTCTGAAATTCTTAAAAAATCTGAAACTATAGAAGAATTTCACCCTCAACTTTCTGATGACGAAGTTTCCGTTGTAAGTGAAGATGAAACTGTCGTAAAAACTCCTCAAAAGGAATTTCTTGATTATTTAAAAGATGTTACACTTACAATTACACAACAGCCTGATGAAACTTCCGTAAACCAAAAATTTAATTCTTCTTATGTTGTTTTTGCAGAATATAAAAATGAACCGGTCGCTTCATTTAAAATTAACGTGAAATATCCTAAGACAAAATCTGAAGGAAAAATCTCTTACTCAGAAGAAATTTTTTATACTGACGCAAACGGTTTTTTGACCTTTACGGTTCCTTCTCCAGTTTTTTCTGCAAATTCAAAAATCACATTTAGTCCTTACACGGAATTTGATGACGAAGAAATAAAAACTTTGGTAGAAGAGAAAAAAGTTTCTGCACAATATAGAGTAAAATCAGACATAACACAGAAAAGTCTCCTTTTGTTTATTTGGGATTACAATGAAAACGGAAATCCTCTGACAAATAATTATGAAATTCAGTCAGAATTGAGAAAACGCGGTATAATTTTCTGCGGAAATGCTCCGGTAAATGAAAAATCAGATTTGCAAAAATCTTTAAAAACTCTTTACGAAGAAAATTCAGAAATTGTTGATGACCACCGCGGTTATCTTGTAGTAGGAAGTATAAAATATTCAATTCCTGTTACAAAACTTGAAGATAATTCTGGTTACACTTGCACAATGACAGCAAAAATTCAGGCTGTCAGCATGAAAGACGGTTCTAAAGTTTTTGAAGAAGAATTTGAAAATCAGTCAACTGGAACAAACTGGAACAATACAACTTCAAAATGTAAAACCGAACTTGCCGCAAAAATTGCAGAAGCATTAATTTACGGCCTGTAAAAATATGGGAACCTCTAAAAATTGCAATTCTTAGAGGTAACGAAAGAAAATGCGATGTTTTAATTCGTTTTATTTTAACGAATTAAAACTCGAAAGTTTCTCTAAATAAAGCATTGTGAATGATTTTTTAGAGATGTCCAATATATAAAAAAGGAAAAAATTATGATTTACACAGACACAAGAGATTCATCTGTTAAAACAACATTTGAAAACGCTGTAATGAGCGGAATGAATCAGGCTACGGGAGGTTTATATATTCCTGTAGAATTTCCAAAACTTGATAAATCTTTTTTAAATAAAGAATCGGCACCTGCATTTCGTGACACAGCCTTCAATATGGCAAAACCGTTTGTAGAAGGAGAAATTCCAGACGAAGACTTAGCGGCAATCATACAGGACTCTTATCCTTTTTCTCCAAAATTACAGCCTTTAGATAATTTTTCTTATGTACTTGAACTTTTCCACGGTCCAACCTGTGCATTCAAAGACTTTGGAGCACGTTTTATGGCAAGAACAATGTCATATTTCAACAAAAAAAATGATACTCCGCTGCACATTCTTGTTGCGACTTCAGGGGATACAGGTTCTGCTGTTGGTTCAGCTTTCCACGGAGTTTCGGGGCTTGACGTTACAATTCTTTATCCGGACGGAAAAGTCAGCGAACTTCAGGAAAAACAACTTTCGACATTTACAGGCAACGTCCGAGCATTAAAAGTAAAAGGCACTTTTGATGACTGCCAAAAACTTGTAAAAACTGCATTTACAGACACAGAATTACGCGGAAAATTGCGACTTTCTTCTGCAAATTCAATCAATATTGCTCGCCTTCTTCCTCAGAGCTTTTATTATATGTTTGCAGCCCTTACAGTTCGTGACAGAGCAAGAATTGACAGCAAACTTACAGATCCTTCAATCATTATGGTTGTTCCTTCTGGAAATTTCGGAAATCTGACATCTGGACTTATTGCAAAGGAGATGGGAGCACCAATTGCAGGTTTTACAGCGGCAACAAATTCAAACCGCACAATTCCTGATTGGATTGCAACCGGCGACTACAATGCCCGCCCATCAGTAGAAACTTACGCAAACGCTATGGATGTTGGCTCACCAAGCAATTATGAAAGAATCAAGGCAATGTATTCTCTTGATGAAGTAAGACAAATGTTCGCTTCTTATTGGCAGGATGATGACGGAATTATTGATGGAATCAAAAAATGCTACGCAAAAACAGGCTACATCATTGATCCACACGGAGCAATTGGATACAAAGCTTGGGAAGATATTAAAAACGGCGGAATGGAAGCCCTCTTGAATGGTTCTAAAAATGATTACACAAAACCTGGTCTTACTCCAAATATTCCAGGTTGGGCAGAAGATGTAAAGAATAAAAAAGCAATCGGAGTGATTCTTGAAACTGCAAGTCCTGCAAAATTCGGTTCAACCGTAACAAATGCAATTAAACGCGAACCACCGATTCCAGAGCGCCTTGCAGAAGTTTTGCGACTTCCTGACAGGTCAATTCCAATGGAAAATGATTATGAAAAGTTTAAAAATTACTTGCTGACTAATCTGAAATAAACAGGCACTCTAAAAATTGCAATTTTTAGAGGTAACTCTGAAAACGCGATGTTTCAATTCGTTGCATTTTAATGAATTAAACCTTGAAAGTTTCTCTAAATAAAGTATTGTAGATGATTTTTTAGAGGTGTCCTTGCCATTTACTTTCCTCCTTGGCATTAAGCAATAGACTTAAACAATCTTATTGTACACACCTTCGAGGAAAGTTTTTTTTTGCTATAAGCATTCACCAGCATAGATTGTGGTTTATTGTGAAAATATTCCGTTTCGCTACATATTTTCAGCGACTCATGCGCCGTAAAAAAAAAGCCTTCGGTTTTCCGAAGGCTTTTGGGCAGTGAGAGGATCGAACTCCCGACATTCTGGGTGTAAACCAGACGCTCGTACCAGCTGAGCTAACTGCCCTTAACGTATATACTTATACTAAATTTTTGATTTTGTGTCAAGTCATAAAAAACATTTTGTGAAAACTTTTTATTAAGGGAACCTCGTAAAAATTGCGATTTTTAGAGGTATCTTTGAAAATGCGATATTTTAATTCGTTGTATTTTAACGAATTAAAACATCGCACGTATCTCTAAAAAAGCATCGAAAATGATTTTTTAGAGATACACTTAAAGCTTTTAATTCAGGAAATCCGGCTAAGTCCATTCGTTACGCTCATTCCGCTTTCCGTCGGCAGTTTCGTACTTCGCTGCCCCTCAAAGTCCTCGGGACACAAATAGTACCCCTGGGACTTCGGCTGTTGAAACAGCAATCGCAAGTACTTCATTGCCTACCACAGGACAAAAAACTCCCCTGCACATTTTACTTTGCCCAAGGAAGTTGAAATTTTTACCAAGAGTTTTGTTTACTCTATTGTTTCCGTTACAGTTGGAAGTTCAGAAACTTCTTCAAAAACTGCCACAGATAGGTAAATAGCTAAACCATCGTAGAAAATATAAGAGATTTCGCCATTGTAGTAAACGGAAATAAGACCATCACGGTTCTCATAGGTATAGGTATTATATTCCGTACTTCCATCACTATTCTGGTAAGAGCTTTCCACAGTTAGAGTTCCATCTTCCTTAAAAGTAAATTTATTGTTATTATCCAATTCTAATGTTGAATAAAGACCGCTTCCAGAAATTCTCGAACACTTTGAATCATCCAAGTACATAAAATATGTATCATCAACTTTGCCCATAGTAAGATTTAGACCCGCCACTACAATTTTACCATCCTTAAAAGAACACTCAGTTGGTTCCCCATCTTTTTTTTCCCAATAGGTTTCTTTTTCTTTAGATGTATCTGTATAAGTTTTTTCAACCCATTTATACATTTGATAATACAACTTTCCATTTTCTGAATATAAATACATGTAATGAGTGACTTTTGTTGTTGGAGCCCCATCATCACTAAAATTTACACCCATTTCACACCTTAAAACATTTTCAAAGTTATACAAAACAGCAACGTAGTCCTCACCTTCCACCATAGCTGTCGCTGTCAAAATTGTATCACTAAGAGCCAAATCATTAAAACTTGTTCCACTTGCTACAGTTTTATGTTCTTCACTGTTTACAATGTATTTTCCATAAGTCGAATCATAAACCGCGTGTAAAACTCTTGAAGTTTCCTTAGTTGTTAAAGGCACAGTGTTTGTGGTGCCTACTACATAGTAGTATTTCTGATCGAACCAGTTTTCAAAAGTTATCCACACATCAGAACCTACAGTAATTTGGTATGCATAAGAACCAGCATATCTTCCATCATAACCGTTGTTAATAAAAGTTTCCAGGCTATACTTATACGCATCATAACACCAGCTGTCAAGCTCAGCAGTTTCTGTTAATGCAATGTCGTCACCTGTCAATTCTTGTGAGCCAGCCCCCTTCCAATCGGCTTTAGGATGGTAATCTACATAACCATATACAAACTGATAAAGATTTTTTTTAACCTTTTCTATTTTTGAACCAGTAAAATTCAAAACAGACTCTTTCATCTCTTTTATTTTTGCTAAAGCAGAACTTTCGTCCATATCTTTTACAGTCGGGAAGTCCCTGGTTACTGTAATCTTAGAACCATCAAAATTACAATCTACATTATAACCTGTAAAATATTCTTTGTTCGAAGCATACCAGGAGCCTTCAGCTGTTGTTGTCTTTGCAGCACAGGTAACTAAAGTTTTAGTAAAATAGCCGTCATATGCTGTTCCATGATAATCTCCACGTATTCCAAATGAATATTCTTTTCCACTTTCTGTAAAAGGGAAAACAAAAGTTGCAGTTCCACTTTCGTTCAATGTTGACGGATAACCTAAGTTCAATCTTGAATTATTCTCAAAAATATTACCATATTCTATAACATACTCGCCGCCTGCAAGTTCTGTATAACTTACAGTAACCTTAATTCCTTCGTCACACGCTTCCGCTGTCATTGTAAAAAGGTCTGGCATATTGGCTTCTGCGTCATCATCATTTTCTTGATTTGTTTCGCTATCGCCAGAACCGGAATCTTCGTCTCCTGTTTTTCCGCCAGCATCATCGTCTTTGCTTTCAGAATCTTTTTCACTCTGCTCAGTTCTGGCGGTCTGATCTTCAGGATCATTACAGCCAATAACAACAACTGCAAAAGTTGCCAACAATGCTAATAAAGCACACTTCATTTTTTTCATATTTCCTCCACAAGAAAAAAAATGTTTTAAAATAAAAAAGACCGCCCGCACCTGTGCATTTTACACAAGTACAAACGATCCTTTTTTTTTGCCAAATAAAATTTATTTATATTTAAGAGAGAGTTATCACTTATTGAGAACTGAGAACTGAGAACTGAGAACTGAACACGGTTCGGATTCCTTTTTACTATTTTTTAAGGTTATCTCTAAAAATTGTAATTTTTAGAGGTATCTTTAATACATTTTTATTTTACTAGATTTTTTACTAACTGTCACGTGAAAAAATGAGCAGTCACAGGGCAAACGCATTATAAAAAAATCTCTGTTTAAAAACTTCAAAATCTGGTAAA
>CAVJCY010000128.1:0-5702 GCA_963648145.1 bacterium
TTGCCCAGAGTTGCCCAGAGGTTGCTGCAAACACTTTTGATTATATAAAGCAAAATCCATATGCAACTATAAAAGAAATAAGTGAAGTCTTAAAAATTTCTGAAAGGACTGTAAAAAATCATATAGCATTGTTACGTGGCACTTTTATACAGCGTTCCGGCAGCGATACAAAAGGCCACTGGATAATAAAATGGATGCTGAAACGAGTTCAGCATGACTGTGTGGGTGTTCAGTATGACGGACTGGCAAGTTCTGCAGGACGTTAAGAAAAAAGGAATTAAGAAGTGAAGAAAAAATAAAAGATGTCATTGAAAAAGAATTCAAAGGACTTTGGGGAACCGATTTTTCAGACGATGGAATTCCCGTTATCAAGACAAATAATATGACTTACGAAGGTAAGATAGATTTTTCCGATATTTGTATCCGCAATATCACGACTGATGAAGCAAAAAATAATTACCTTCGAAAAAGTGATTTAGGATACCTCTAAAAATTGCAATCATGACATAATATATGCACAATCTAAAAATATATTCTGAAAAAATGTGCTATAATTTTATAAGTTCAAATCGGAGAGCTAAAAAAGTATGAAATTTAATTTATCTGAAATTCCCGCCTTTGGGATTGCCGGTAATTTTACGGGGCATCTGGAGCAGGCTGGCGAAGATAAGGATTTTTTGAGTGTAAAAACAGCGGAACTGGCTGCGCCTAAGGCAATTTTTCCAACTTATATTCCGGTAACGCAAAAACAGGACTGTAATGTGCCTGATTTTCTGCATATTTTTCCTTTTGATTCAAAAAAAATAAATTATCCGGATGGCGAAAATAAACTTCAGATTGAACCGGAGTGTGCTTTAATCTGCCGTCTTTTTTGGAATGAACAGAAAATTGAAAAAATTGAGCCTTTATATTTTGGCTCTTCTAACGACTGTTCAATCAGAAAGGAAGGGGCAAAAAAAATCAGTCAGAAAAAAAACTGGGGATCGGCAAGCAAGGGATTTTCGGATAATGCGATTAAAATTGACCGTTTTGAAAAAGGTGGAATTCTTGATGATTACAGAATTTCAAGTTTTTTGATTCGCGACGCGGGCGTTTTTCAGTATGGCGAAGATAGTGCTGTTCGCGATTATTCATATTTTTACGATAAATTACTTTGCTGGTGTGTTGAAAAATTTAACGCTCAGAAAGACGAAGGACCGGCAGAAAAAATCAGTGATTATCTTATTGATTGCGGTAAGCCAGGTTTTGCTTTGATTTCTGTTGGTGCAACGCGTTATACTCAGTTTGGTCAGTCGAATTTTTTGCAGGATGGCGACCGTTCCATTGTGATTGTTTATCCGGAAAGTAATTATTCTCAGCAGGAAATAAACGATTTTGTTCATATTGCTGCGGTTAATCCTGATTTTAAGTGGAATGATGATATTTCTGTTTTAATGCAGAATGTGGAGAAGGAATGCCGGTAACTGTTTATCTTATTTTAACAGGGGTGATTGCTTTTACTCTTTTATTTCTAGGTATTTATTCAACTTATCTCCGGCGTAAAAAAAATTATGCAATTGATGTTGCACTTGTCTTGTTTTCTGTGTCTTTTTCGCTTTTGTTTTACATGGCAACTTTAGTTTATCATGATAAAAATCTGGTTCTGCTTTTTTACGGATTTTATTTTTTCAGTCTGGATATTGTGCTTTTCTTTTTGTACAGATTCGGATACGTGATTTTGTATAACAAGCGAAAACTTTTTCATAGAATTTATACTTTTGTGATGATTTTGTGCTGTTCAATGGATGCGCTTGCAATGCTTTTAAACTGGCGTTATGGAATTGTTTTTACCATTATCGGCGTTCAGGACGAAATTCAAAATGTTATTTGGTGGACTGTAAATTATAAGCCGCTTTTTTATTTTCATCTGGCAGTTTGTTATGCGCTTGCAGTCCCGATGATGTATTTAATCATAAGAAATTCTGTTGTTGCACCAAAAATTTTCAGAATAAAGTATCTGGGAATTTCTTTGACTTATTGTTTTTTCTTTGGATTTAATGCAATTGGAATTCTTTTGCACTGGAAATTGAATTATTCAATTCTGATGTTTTTTCCGATGGGCGTAGAACTTTATTACATGACTTTTTATGCACTCAAAAACGGAATTCTGAATAATCTTTTGCAAAATGTTACGGAAAAATTTTCCAGCGGAATTGCCTGTTTTGATTTTCAGGGCAACTGCATTTATCTTAATCAATTCAGCCGTTCATGTTTTGGACAGGGTAAAAAAGGCTTTAAAAAAGCGGAAAAATTTTATAACGAATGGCTGCAGGCGAATGTTACGGAAGTTCAGCGCGATAGTAGTCTGGTAATTTCGTACCGCAATCAGATTGAAATTTACGGAACACTTCATTTAGTTGATATTGAATATCACAAGCAGTTTGATAAAAAAAACAGGGTAATTGGTTCATATCTGTGTTTTGATGATAAAACTAAAGAAATTGAAGAATATGAATCGGAAAAATACAAGGCAAGTCATGATTCGCTCACAAGACTTTTAAACCGCGAAGGATTTTTTAAGGACGTGGAAGATTTGCTTCATGATGATCCTTATACTCAGCGTTTTCTTATTGTTACGGATTTTGAAAATTTTAAAATGATAAATGATCTTTTTGGAAAAGAGCTTGGCGATAAAATTTTAAGGTTTGAATCTATGGTTTTGCGTCGCGGAGATTTTAAAATTGTCACGGCAGGTCATATTTCCGGCGATAAATTTGCCTTTGTGATGAATAAAAGAAATTTTGATGAACAGAAACTTGTTAACTATATTCAGCACTTAATGGAAATCACAAGAACTTCTGCCTATAAATTAAAACTTTTGATGGGTGTTTACGAAATTACAAATCCTGATGAAAGCGTAATTTCTATGTATGACAGAGCTTATCTTGCAATAACAACTTTGCGTGGCAATTATGATAAAACTCTTGCCTATTATGTCCCGGAATTTATGGATAATCTGATTTATGAAAAGAAAATTCTTGCAGAATTTCATTCTGCACTTTCAGGCGGACAGTTTAAAATGTTCATTCAGCCGCAGGTGCGGGCCAAAGATGGCAAAATTACCGGCGGGGAAGCACTTGTGCGGTGGGAACATCCTCAAAAAGCGTTGCTTACTCCAGATAAATTTGTAAAAATTCTTGAAAAAAACGGTTTTATTTACGAAATGGACAATTATATTTGGGAAACTGCAGCAAAAAAACTTGCAGAATGGCAGAACAGTGGAAATGAGGTTTTAAAATCTCTTTCAATTTCTGTAAATATTTCCACAAAAGATTTTTATCATGCCGATTTATATAAAATTTTCACGGATCTTGTTCAAAAATATAATATCAGTCCAAAACTTTTAAAACTTGAAGTTACAGAAACGGTTCTTGTTCAGGATGTTTATATTTTCAGAAATGTTTTATCTCATCTGAAAAAATATGGTTTTATAATTGAAATGGATGATTTTGGCAGCGGATATTCTTCTTTAAACGCTTTAAAAGATTTTCAGATGGATGTTTTAAAAATTGACATGGAATTTCTCAGAAAAACTGAAAATAAAGAGCTTGGTTCAGAAATTATTGAGCTTGTCATTAAAATGGCAAAATCAATCGGGATGAAAATTATTACAGAAGGAGTGGAAACAGAAACGCAGGTTGATTTTCTTACAAAAGCCGGCTGCGACGTTTTTCAAGGATATTATTTTGCAAAGCCAATGCCGGAAGAAGATTTTGAAACTCGTGTTCTAAGCAATCCAAAAACTAAGGTAAGTTAAATGACCAGTCCGATTTTTTATTACATTTTTTCTTTTACGCTTTCGATTTTTCTGATTTTTTTTATTATCTCTGTTGGTAAATTAAAAACGGATTATTCTGCAAAACTTGTAAAAAGTATGAGTGCAGGTTTTCTTGTAATTCCAATTTATACTCTTTATGTTTTTTGTAACAATTTTACAGTTTCTTCTATTTGCCGCAGCATTTATTATTCTGCAAATTCCTGGGTTGCGTATTATTTTTTAAGTTTTGCAGTTGATTATGGAAAATTTAAGGAAAATTCAAAACTAAAAATTGTCCTGAAAGTTTTATTTTGGTTGACCGTTTTTGACAGTTTTTTCGTCCTTTCCAATATTTTTACAGAATTTGTTTTTCAACTGCGACTTAATTATTCCCAGGCGGGAGATTTTTACTTTTGGTGCTGCATAAACAAAAAACCGATTATTGTTCACAGAATTATTGTTTACGGACTTGTGTCTGCCGGTATGGCGACAATAATCGTGGACTCAAAAAAGGCACCGTATTATTACAAAATGCGCTATTTTGGACTTCTGATGGGCTATCTGATGGTAATGACTGTACACGCAGCTTGTTTGATTTTTGACATAAATTATGATTATTCAGTAATGCTTTATTCTTTGATGGGAGCGTTTATCTGTTATTACATTGCATATTCAACTCCGCATCAAATGATTGGGCAGTCACTTTTGAATTTTAATGACACAATAAACGATATCATTTTGTATTTTGATGAAAAAGGAAAGTGCATTTTTGCAAATCGTAAGGCACAGGCTCACTTCAGAAAAGATGGATTTTTTGACGACAAAGGTGCAGAAAACGAACGAGAACGGATTTTGCAGAAAATTGAAAAGAATCAAAAAGGAAAAATCCTTTTTAACGATACAAAATTTGTCAGCGGCGAACTTCATGATTTTGAGGGTGAATATGAGGATGTTTTTAACGGCGGAATTCTTGTAGGGTCGTACATTCTGCTCCGTGATAATACTGAAGCATTGCTTCACTATAGACAGCAGAAATTTCTTACAACTCACGACGCTTTGACCGGAATTTTTAATCGCGAAGAATTTTTTAACAAAGTTGATGAACTTTTGCGCACTCAAAATGATGTCAGTCGTCTTATGCTTTGTTTTAATATACGGGATTTTAAACTTACAAACGGCATTTTTGGTTCAGAGACCGGCGATGAAATTTTAATAAAACATGCTCAGATGCTTCAGTCTTTGGCTCATGGTGATGACGTTTACGGCAGAATTGGCGACGATAAATTTGCACTTTTTACACGCTCTGCACTTTTTAATCCCAAAATAATTGAAGAAGCTTTAAAAAATCTTCAGAAAATTACAAAAACTGAAACTTTTCACCTTAGAAATGAAGTCGGTGTTTATGAAGTAATCGGCGGAACAGAAAATGCTCAGTTAATTTACGATAAGGCACTGACTGCAATAGAACACAAAACTGATAATGGAAAGATTTTTTATTTTTATAATCCGGAAATTATGAATCATCAGGTTGAAGAACATAGTTTGACCAATTCTTTTGATCGTTCTTTTAAAAATAATGATTTTAAGCTTTTTTTTCAGCCACTTTTGAATAAAGAAAAAATAATTGTTGGTGCAGAAGTTTTATCTGTCTGGAATCATCCTCAAAAAGGAAAAATGTTCAGTCAAGATTATGATTCTATTCTTGAAAAATATGGTTTTGCGGATCGTCTTAATGATTTTCTCTGGGGCGAGGCAGTGAAAATGCTCAAAAACTGGGAAAAGGATGAAAGTCAAAAAATTAAACTTTTTTTTAAGGTTCCAAGAAATGTTATTTTTTACACAAAACTTTATGACAGAATTTCTTTGCTTATAGAAAAATATGACGTAAAGCCGGAAAATCTTGTTT
>CAVJCY010000129.1:0-5680 GCA_963648145.1 bacterium
GTCTTTCTCTTTTTGATTTTTCCTATAATTTGCTTAAAAAGTTCCATAAAAAGAGAATTTCGTAGCAAGAAAAGACAAAGGGAATAAACAAAAATGCCAGTTAATATTCCCAAAATAATTTTTAAAACAAAGGATTCTGTAAAATTGCAGACAGCAAAAACACTACCAGACATTAAGATGGCTGAAATTATTACTTTTACGGTATGAAGAAAAAGTTTTTTTTCGTTGAAATAATTTCTTGCGGCTATAAGCTGAATAAGTGTTACGCAAAATTCGGCACAAACAGTTCCAATTGCAGCTCCGTTTACTCCAAAGTGTGGAATTAAGATAAAATTCATGCAAAAATTAACAAGGGCACCGGTTAGTACTGAATAGAGCGTAATTTTTTCTTTTCCTACAGACATAAAAATCTGAATGCCAATCAAGTTGCTCATTCCTATCAGAATGATTATAGCGTTCATAATCTGCATTGCGACTGTCGCAGAAATATACTGTTTTCCGCTGAATAAAAGAATTATAGGCTCTGCAAGTACAAAAAGTCCTGCCGCTGCCGGAATGGAAAACATAATCACAAAGTTCATTGCTTTTTGCGAAAGTCGTGAAAATTCAACATTGTTTTCTTTTCCTGCATAGTAAGAAAGTCGCGGCAAAAGTACTGTAGTCGCAGCTGTTATCATCATTAAAATCATACGGTTAATTTTTGTTGCTGCGGTATAAAGTCCAACTGCTTCGTCTCCTTTGATAAGTCCAAGCATTGTTGTGTCCAAAACAGTGTAAATACTGACCGCGGCACTCATTGCAAACATTGTAAATACAGGTTTTAAATGTTTTTTAATGCAAAGTTTTGATTTAACTTTGAATGTGACAAATTTTCTTGCATGGAAAAAGTTTAAAAGATTGGAACCTACAGAAGAAATAACAGAAATTGCAGCGTATTTATAATAATCATCTTGATTTCTTACAAAAATAAACAAAAGCATAAGACTTAAAAACTGAAATGCAATTGAACGAATTGTAATATA
The DNA here is from genome assembly GCA_963648145.1 of bacterium. Lineage (GTDB taxonomy): Bacteria > Spirochaetota > Spirochaetia > Treponematales > Treponemataceae > Treponema_D. The sequence continues at coordinate 1,023 of CAVJCY010000129.1, forward strand.
TTTAAACTCTTCTAGAGCTGTGTAAAGATAATCCATTCCAAGCGTCGTAAAAAGAATTGACGCACCACAAATAACCAGGAGTTTTTTGTATTCAGCAAATTGAGGAACAACAAATAAGGCTATTGCAAAAAGTACATAGGCAACAAAAGTTGAAATCAAATTAAGTGTAAATATTTCTTTTATAAAAATAGAAAGTCCAGTTTTATCTTCGCGAAGTTTTGCCGCCTCTCGCACTGCATAAGTACTGATTCCAAGTGCTGCAACGAGTGAAAAGTAACTTACAATTGACTGAGCAAAATTTACCTTGCCAATATAAACAGGTCCTAAAATTCGGCTTGCATAAGGAAATGTAATGAGAGGAAAAACAATAGCCATAATGCTTTTAGCCATATTGAGTGCCGCATTTTTTTTTAGAGATTTACCGGTGTTTACAACGCAAGAGTTTTCTTCCATATTCTATAATTTATCCCTGAAAGACAGAGTTTTTATTTCCAATTCTTTATTGGATAGTGTCATTTTCATAATATTTGATAAAATCGTCAATAATGTTTATTTTTACGATTCGGTTCACTTCCACAAATATAAGAAAAGTCTTAATTAAAAACACTGTAAAATCGTAATTTCCTCTGTTATTATTTACGTATGGAAAAAATAAAAATTTGTGTGTTAGTCGCTTTGTTTTTTGCATTTTGTACGGCAATTTTTGCGGAAAATGATTCTGTGAATTTTCGCGGGAAGCGGGAGCCTAAGGAAACAGGTGAATTTTGCCTTCTTGAAGTGAAATCTTCGCGTCTGGATTCTGATTTTGTTCAGGTGGAACTTTTTTTTAATCAGACGGTAGATCCTCAGTCTGTGAGTCTTGCATCTTATTTTATAAATCAGAAAAAAATCAAACCGGCGGCAAATGCTGAATTTTCGCGGGATGGAAAAAAAGTCCGATTGAAATTTAAGGTTACGGATAGTTCAACTAATTTTGAAGTCCATGGAATAAAATCTTATAATGGGAAAGAAATTAAAAAAGAGAGCCTCTAAGAATTGCAATTTTTAGAGATGCCCCAAATAAATTCAGACGTAAATCAGTCTGTTTTGCAAAACATTGAAAACTTTAATAAGGAAATAAAAATGGAAAAAATTTTGATTGCGGAAGATGATGAAGGAATTTCTGATTTTGTATGTCTTGAACTCTTGCACGAAGGTTTTGTGCCTTGCCTTGCAAAAACGGGTACTGAGGCTATAAAAAAATTTAACGAAGAAAAGCCTGACTTGGTTCTGCTTGATATTATGATGCCGGAAAAAGACGGAATTGAAGTTTTAAAAGAAATCCGCAAAGTTTCTGATGTGCCTGTAATTCTAGAAACTGCACGCGGCGAAACTTCTGATAAGGTTTTGGGCTTAAATGCCGGTGCTGACGATTACATTGCAAAGCCTTTTGAAATTGAAGAACTGCTTGCAAGAATTAATGCGGTTTTGCGCCGCGCTCCAAAAAACAAAGAATCTGCAACTATCCTTAAGAACCGCGACCTTGAACTGAATATGGACAGTATGAAAGTTACTCTGAAGGGCGAAATTTTAACTTTGTCTAAAACTGAATATATTTTGCTCAAACTTTTTATGGACAATGTGGAAAAAGTTCTTTCGCGTGACACAATTTTGAATACGGTATGGGGCGAACAGCATTACATTGACGAAAATATTGTTGATGTTTACGTTGGATATTTGCGCTCAAAAATTGATTCGCCGTCCAAAACTGAATATATCCGCACTGTGCGTGGAACCGGTTACATGATGGTCAAAGAATAGGCCGTGAACAGAATGAAAAACAAAAAATCTTCAATTGCAGTAAGTCTTTCAATCAGATTTACGATTATTCTTGCATTTTCAATTATTATTCTTTCCGTTTTGTTTCAGTTTTTGCAGCAGCAGAATATGAGAGCACGTCAAAGCCGTGATTTACTCCATTCTGCGCAGGACGTACTTTTTAAAATGCAGGAAACAAATGTCGTAAAAAATATTCAGATGCAGACGGTTGATTTACCGTATTTTGTGACTTTTGTGATTTATGATTCTGAGTCAAAAAAAATTATTGCGACAAATGATCCTTTTTTGCCGTGCCTTGAAAAATCAGAAGAAAAATCCGTTCATAAAATTATAAAAAATTATTTTACGGACGGAGATTTGAACATTCTTTACTGTACGGCTTCTGGAAATATTAATTTTCAGCCAGAAAGTTCTGATTTTCCGCAAAAAACGATGGTTACGGTTCAGCTTAGTATTGATATGACAAACGATTCTGCATCAAATATGCTTCAGGGGTTGCCGCGAACAATTCTGATAATGCTAATTCCAATTACAATTATTTCTTTTCTGGCCCTTTTGTTCATTACAAAGCGGACTATGAAGCCCGTAACCGACATTACAGAGGCTGCAGAATCAATTTCCAGTACAAATCTTGATACTCTTTTGCCGGTTTCTAAAAAAAATAATGAGCTTGATTATCTTGCCCAAACTTTTAATTCTCTCTTCCAGCGTTTAAAAACTGATTTTGATAACGAACACGCCTTTACTTCGAATGTCAGTCACGAATTAAAAACTCCAGTGGCAGTAATTTTAGGTCAGGCAAATCTTTTGCGTCGCTGGGGAAAAAATGATCCGGCTCAACTTGAAAAATCTCTCGCAACAATCATTGACGAAGCCCATTCAATGGAGTCTGTAATTTCCAATTTACTGATGATTACTCACATGGAAAACGGAACCTATCAGTTTTTAAAAGAAAATGTTGATATTTTGCAACTCTTCACAAAAGTAAAAGAGGAATTTACAACGATTGCGCCGGAAATGAAGTTTGAAATTGCCGTGCAAGGCACGAATCCCACACAAAATTCCAGTGATAACCGACAACTCACGGAGTCTCCGCTTCAGATTTACACGGACAGGGAACTCTTGCGCCAGGTTTTGGTTGTGATAATTTCAAATTCTTCGCGATATGCGGGCAAAAACTGTACAATAAAAATGCAGTCGGACGGTAAAATCTTAAAAATCAGCGACAATGGGCCTGGTTTTTCTGCAGAAGTCTTGCCTTACGTTTTTGACCGTTTTTACCGTGGCGATAAGTCTCACAACCGCAAAGATGGTGGCAGTGGACTGGGCCTTTCCATTGCAAAAACTATTATAGAATCGCTCGGCGGCAAAATTTCAGCTTCCAACACACAAAATGGTGGTGCCGAAATTACAATAATTTTTTAATTTTGAGAGGACTTTTAAGCAATGAACATTGTATTCACAATTTTAGCGACGGTTTGTCTGATTGTTGGCTTTATTGGCTGCATAGTTCCGGTAATTCCGGGGGTTCCACTCGCCTGGTGCGGAATTTTACTAGGATATTTCATATCTTTCGTCAAAATTCCTCTTTGGCTTGTAATTTTGTGCGGAATTATCGCCGTTGTGGTTTCCATTCTTGATAATTTTCTGCCATCCATAATGACAAAAAAATCCGGCGGTTCAAAAGCTGGCACACGTGGCTGTATGATAGGACTCATAATCGGAATGTTCACAGGTCCGTGGGGAATAATTCTCGGTCCGTTCATCGGGGCCCTCATCGGAGAATTAATTCACGATTCTTCCAATTTCAAATCCGTGTTAAAAGCGGCGTTCGGGGCATTCGGCGGTTTTTGCTGTGGTGTCGGCATGAAAATGATGGTAACGTCAATTTTTATCACAATTTTCGTAATTTTTGCGGTCAGACACTAGATTTTTAATCAAAAATAGGGGAAAGCATTCCCCTCGGTCGCACAAGGTTGCGCCCTACCCCTTCTAGCGGGGACACCCCGCAACGCCCCAATAGTTTTGTTTTCCATGGTATCTGGTAAAAAATCATTTTCAATGCTTTATTTAGAGATGCCACGAGTTTTAATTCGTTGATATAGCACGAATAAAAACATCGCGTTTTCAGAGTTACCTGATATTCGTGGATTTAAGAGGAAACTTTGTTTCCACTGTTACCGATAGGTCAATGATCCGCCAAAAGTTCTTTCTGTCTATTAAGCGGGAGTTCGCAGTGTTTACGACTATTCGACACCGGTTCACCGGGTATTGCTGGAACCGAACCTGCTTGCAGGAATCTGAATAATGCCGGCAATACTCATCCCTGTGCTTACGATAGTGCTGATGAATGTCGTAAGCATCTGGTGCGTGATAATCGGAGTACTTTTATACGCTGCAGCGCGTCTTGTCTGCAAAAATGACCCCTATGCACTTACGGTGGTCTTTGACCGCCTCATGGTGAGTGATATCTGGAGGGCTGATTGAAGTTCAGCTAAAAAAAATGCGTAAATACGCAAAAATTTCAGGAGAAAAAGGGATGATAGAAAGGCCAGATTTTTCAGAAACTGATTTCAAAAAAAGAAAACGGTCTCATCAAAATAATAACTGGAAACAGACGTTGTGGAAAATCTTACCTTCTATTTAATATCTATCATCAATATCTGATTGAACATGGAGTAACAGAAGAACAGATCATAGAACTTTCTCTTGATGAAACAGCAAACCTTCAGTACAGAAATCCTATAGAACTCGATAAATATATCCGCTCACTTGTTCAGGATAAATCAAAAATGTTCTATATATTTCTTGATGAAATCCAGAAAGTTGAAGGCATTCAG
>CAVJCY010000130.1:0-5297 GCA_963648145.1 bacterium
ACCGCTGACCAAAGTTCCTTTTGCTTCCTCAATACTTGAAAAAGAAAGTAGCTTAAAAGGCTCTCCGCCCGCACTCTGACCGATAATACATAAATTTCCTGAAGAAATCCCGCTAGGATTACTTATAGATCTATTTCTTGTATAAACGCCAGGTACGTAATGTGTAGACCTTTTTCCAGCACTTTCAAAAACTGCTGCTCCTATTCCCATTTTTATTACCTCCCTAATGAGTAATTTTTTTATTTAAGATTTCCTGCAATGAACTGTCCCACTCTGATTCAGTCATTACTTTTGTTCCTAAATACAATTTCATTAATCTTGCGATTACAACATTCTGAGGATGTTTTCTTAAATATTCCTTAAGTCCCATTACAGATTTTGTTGTACTTTCCTTAACTGCCTTTGACATGGTTATATACCTCCGTCACTATGTTTTTATAGATTCCGTTTAATTCGGTATCAATCAAGATAGATTCAACGTTATAATCAACTTCAAAAGCAATGTGAGAGCCACTCAAAACCACATCAAAATCAAAGTTGTAATTTGAACTTCTTTCTCCATTAATAGAGTTGTCAAAAACACAAATATCAAAAGTTTTATAACGTTCATTCAGTTCATAATCTAAACTACCGGCAAGAAGAATTCTTAACTGTTCATAAATTTCATTTTTAAGCTGATTGTTTTCGCTCCAAATCTCCACAGAGATTCTGTCTCTTCTTCTTGTCCTTGTCCTGATTCCGTAAATCTGCCCGTCTTTTCTACTGTCCGCAATTTCTTTTAATCTCTGTACAGTCTGTTCATCAACTGTAAGAACTAAGCCCGGTATCTTTTCATAGACATATTCACCATTTTTCTGAACTAATTCAGTTTCGCCGTCACTTTTAATTTTTGTCTTAATTCGTTTTGTTGCATTTACGTATTCGTCCAAATCTCTACTTGTCAAACCAACTGCATCAGTCTGAGGCGGCATATTCGCCATATCCGGCACTTTTTGGTCAGTATTTGTAGTAATGACAATACAAGGAAATTTATCGCTTGCCCGTGCAGTGTCATCAATAATCAACCGTGCAAAAGGATGTTCATTTACAATAGAAATGTGAAAATTTGAATAAACCCGGTCAAGTTGCAGGCGATTAATGTAAGTTTCAAAAATATCTCTTAAAGCCTGTTCAACAATCAAACCTTTGTTTAAGTAATAAATCATTTTTCCAACTCCGAAAAAAGCAAAAAAAAAGCAGCCGGTAACGCTATTAAACGCAACCGGCTGCCTCTTGGACATACCATACTTCTAATTTTAATTTATATTAGTTATTTCGTCAATTTAGTATATGACGTCATTTATAAAGTTCATAAATATTATAACCCAAACAGCATATTTTCTGTTCATTTGGATTGTGAAAATACAGCTTTCCCAAAAATCTACAAATCTGCAAGAACCCCTTGTTCAATTGTGTGACATACATCTTCTTCAACAGTTCTTGCAAGTGCGCCCAGCATATCAACGCCATCAATACCTTTTCTTTTGTAAATCCACGAATCTGCCGGGGATGCTGCCGAAATTATTCTGAACGTGAAATAAGTTGAGTTTCTGACATCTTTCATTCTTACCATTCCTGCGCTCTTATCACTCCAGGCTAAACTCTTTTTTATTCGACTTTTCCAGGTATATTCTGAACGCGGTATGTTTTCGCCCTTATAGTTTTGTTCTAAGTGGGTTAATCCAGTTCTGCTGCTTGCTTCCATTCCTTTTACAACAGTATTGTAAAAAGCAAGCGGAATTGTATTATTAAAACGTGCTCTGCCAGAATCTTCGCCCAAACTATTTTTTTTGCCCGATGGAGTTCCCCACCTGAACGGCACAATCAAATATGGTATTCCTTTTTTGCTCACTCGACTTTTACGACCGTATGGGTGAGTTTTTTTCATATCATATTCAACGTCTTTTGTGCCAGTCTGTATTTTTTCTACTTCAGGACTGTTAGTCGTAACTTCGCCGGCAAATGGTCCGGTCATATAATTACGCAACGATGATGCAGCCTTGCCGGACGGCTTTTTAATTGTTCCTATTCCGTCAAGTGCCGTGTCACCACTTAAATAATCCGCCCATACTGTCTGAATATTCTGTAAAGATGCCTGAATTGCTTTTGAAGTATTAGGACAAGCCTCTGCTGTCCATCCTTTGCCTGTTATTTCATTAACAAGATTCTGAACTGATTCAGACAAAACTAAAGTTACTACGTTCATGCTTAATAACTTCCATTCTGTGCAAATCTTCCAACAACCTGTTTATTTACCCCGATTGCTTCTGAGTAAGTAGAATTAAGTTTTACGACCGCTTTTTTAGGAAAACGCTGATTTTCGCTTGTTCGCAGCTGCGGAATTTCTTTGATTACTTTGTAAGTCGGCAATAAATGATACGTTACAGAATAACTTTCACCTTCTTCCGGCGCATTTTCTGTATCAAGCCATTTAATTTTATTAGTTCCGACCAAAATATAATCAACATTCTGCTCATATTTTATCAGTTTTTCATTGACAATTCTGGTGATTGAAACAATATCATAAACAAAATAGGCTGCCAAAGTATCAGTTTCAAATTCTGTTCTTGCCATTACTTCCTTGTTTACAAAACTTCCCGATAAAACTGTAAGAATATCACCTTCAGAAACGTCGCAATTATAAGGGAAAAGACAAACTGCGTCCCCGCGTAATTCAGAAAGAACTTCCGTATCCCTTTTTGACAGATTCTGATTCAAAATTGCAAAAGTAAAAGGCGGAACGTAAGTAACATTTTTTACTGTCAGCGGTTCTGTAATTTCTACAGTTTTTTCAGTTTTTTCGCCGGTTTCTTCATCAGTTATAACTTTCGTTTTAGGCTCAATTCTAAACTGATTCAGCCGGAATTCCTGCGCCGTGTAAAGTTCACTGTTTGCATCTTTGATTTCTTCAATATCTACAATGTCGCCCTGAGCTTCGTAATATAAGCCCTCAACGCTAGGTTTTTGACTTGCAAGCCCCGGAATTGAATAAAAGCCTAACGCTTCTTTTTTTGCTACGGCGGATTCAATTTTTTTTTCGTTACTTATTGTTAAAACAGAATAAAAATAAGTCCCTTTTACCGGCAAAACTTCCTCATTCAAATAAATGTAGTTTCCGTTTTTTACAGCATTTGAATAACGTTTTCCAAAATAATCATACACTTCAACTAAAGTTCCGTCCTGATAATCTGATTCAACGTCTATAATACCCTGCTCGTTGTATAAAATTGCAACCGATGTTACAGTCTGCGTCTTTTGATAAGTAAAAGTATATCCGCGCCCTTCACAAATTTTACAGTGAATGTCAGGCTGCATTGACGGTAACGAACAACAAGAACATTTGATTGCAGTTCTCCATCTTATCCATTGTCCGTGTCTGCTTATTAATGCTTCGTAATTTGATTTTGTAAGACTTAACTGCACGGGTGAATTTTTTCCTAATCCCTGTCCCATGATTTCCCCCCCCATTAGTCAAATGGTTCAATATCTATCGTTGTAGTTTCAGTAGTAGTGTCGTCGTGTACTATATTCCCCAAATATATTTCAGATATTTTCGCGGTTTTGCCCGTTGAATATTCTATATATATTCCCCAGGTTTTAACGCCTAATCCAGATAAAATAATCTTGCCGGTTGACTCACTATTGCCTAATTCTTCCCAGTCAGTATAATTTTTTTTATTAGTGCCATCAGACGCGTAATAACGCGCGTAAAGACCTGAAATATTTAAAGTAGGAAGAGAAGATGTTAAGTTGGCAGAAGAAATATATCTATTATTATATTCAAAGTAGTCATCAACTGTATTAGCAGTGCCACAGGAAGAAGTATATTTACCAAATATATCATCACCACCATACCAGTTACTGTTATCCAAACTGTAATAAAATTTTACGGCTACTGTATTGTCATCGGCTGATTCGCCAGTAGCATAAATATAAGTATTTGCTGGAATACTCCAACTAACACTTTTAGTAAAACTAGTTTTTAAAGTGGTACTGTTATATATTGAACCAGTGGTGGTGTTACCATCGTAAACTATTTTATAATATAGTGTCTTTCCAGATTCAAGGTTATTAACAGTAAAACTAGTATATAATCTTGAACCAGCATTGTTTCTATAAACAGTTACTTTGCCCCCCGATTCTTGAGAACTAGTAAAACTAAAAGCAGTATTAGAACAAGTAGTAGTTATTTTATCAAACAGTTTATTATTAACTATTTTATTAGTAAAAGTTCCTTTAACTATTTCAGTGTTGATAACATCTTCCGTATCATTCCAATAACCATAATTGAGGTATTTAGTGTCACTTCCACGGCGATAGGCTTCAGCAGCATTATATGCTGGTTCAAATGTTATAACCTTTTGTAAAGTTTTTTCTTTGTTCATATAAATTGTTAAATAAACATATAAATGAATTGGATATATCGTAGAGGTTATGCCATAATCGCCCTTAGCAGAAATTGTTTGCTGACCACCATCAAAATTTTTTTCAGGACAACCACTTAAATAAATTCCGTTATTATCCTTTACTTCCCCCCATACGTGTCCACCAAATGGAGTATTAATTGTAAATTCATAATTGCCTTTAAATTGCTGGAATAGTAACATATTCATTCGCGCGCCTATCCACCCTTCTACTGTTATACTTTTACTCATATAAACTACTTGATTTTTCCAACAAATAGTTTCTACATTATTGGTTCCACCATTAAAATTAATTGGCTTATGGTTAGTAGTATCACTTTGTATATATGGAGAAATTCCACCTGTAATTTTAACGTTACTATTTTTTTTTATTATAGCCATTTTTACTCCTAGTTAATTAAAAAACAAATTAGTTCCGGATAAAATGAATGCAACAGCCGAAGAAGCCGGGTTAATTATCATTTTACTACCGTCATAATTCACTAAATAAGTACCTGCAGGAAGTATGTAATTACCAGAAGAACTAATTACTCCATCTATATAAACAGGCACTGCCGTTGCTCCATTTATTGAGGCGTTTATTTGGCCAACATAAGAATTAGCGTATTTGAAATTAATTAAAAACTGTCCAGTAATTCCACTAACCCAATTAGCAATAGTAATTGCTTTGTTTTGAGTATTAGCCGCTGTATCGCAATAACCAGTGGCGTTTGAGGCAGATGTTGCGTTAGTCGCGTTAACAGCGTTCTTCGCGTTTGTAACGTTAACAGCGGTTCCACTGCCAATTTGCAGTTTATCTCCATTAGTTGTATCAGTTGTTTTAGTTATATTTGC
>CAVJCY010000131.1:0-5133 GCA_963648145.1 bacterium
CGGAAGCACGCCATTTGCGTGCTGAGGATTTTGAAACTGCGGAACACGCGACCCGAAGGGGAACGCCAAAAAAATGAAAAAAAAATAAAACAACCGGTTGCTCAATTAAAAAAACGGTTTTATATTAGAGATATGAAAGAAAAATATACGATTACAGCGGAAGCTCTTAAAAAAGAGTTTGAAGAAATGTATGGTTCTGGTGGCGAAATAAGATTATTTGCTTCTCCGGCACGAATTAATATTATTGGCGAACACATTGATTACAATGGCGGCAAAGTTTTTCCTGCTGCGATTGATAAATATCTTTACTGTGCAATTCGCAAACGAAACGATACAAAAATTATTTACAATGATTTGTTTTTTCCGGGAACTTTTGAATTTGATGTAAATACGGACTTTAAATTTGATAAGGCTAACGACTACGCTAATTTTCTGAACGGAATTTTGAGTTGTATGAAAAAACAGGGCTATAAAATTCCGTGTGGTTTTGAAGTTTTGATTGCAAGTAATGTTCCAAGTGCCGGCGGAATTTCTTCGTCATCTGCGCTTGAATGTGGTTTTGCCTGGGCTGTAAGCGAAACTTTTGGTATGAATATCAGCCGCAAAGATATCGCCTTGATGGGTCAGCAGTCAGAACACGAATTTATGAACGTAAACTGCGGAATTATGGATCAGTACATTATTGCAACTGCCAAAAAAGATACCGCCGAAGTTCTTGACTGTGCAAAGATTGAACACGAATACGTTCCACTGAATCTTGGCGACTATCGTTTTGTAGTTATGAACACTAAAAAGCAGCGCCGTCTTGCAGATTCTAAATACAACGAACGCCGTGCTCAGTGCGAAGAAGGTCTTTCAATTTTGCAGAAAAACGGAATCAATATTCCGGATTTGTGCAGCCTTAGCGTGGAAGAATTCAACAAATGCGGTGACTGCATAAAAGATGACGTGATTTATCGTCGCGTCCGCCATTGCGTTACAGAGATGGACAGAGTTTTAAAGGCCGTTGACGCTTTAAAGGCAAACGATTTGCAGACATTGGGTAAACTTTTGTACGCTTCTCACGATTCTTTGCGTGACGACTACGAAGTTACCGGTATTGAACTTGATACTTTAAAGGAATCCGCTTCTAAACAGCCGGGCTGCATTGGTGCACGAATGACCGGTGCCGGATTTGGCGGTTGTGCAATTGCCCTTGTTCACAAAGATTGCGTAGATTTGTTTATGAAAAATGTTCAGGACGAGTACACAAAAGTTGTTGGCTATAACGGCGCATTTTTTGCGTGCAGTTCCGGCGACGGCGTAAAAGAAATTTTTTCTTAAAATCATCTTAAAAATAATATGGGCACCACGGCAACAAGTTGCCGTCGGGTGTTCCGCAGTTCGCTGTTCGCTCAAAAAAAATCCGTGCATAAATACTGCACGGATTTTTTTCGGCTTCGGCTGTTGAAACAGCCTTCGCCGCTGCTTCATACCCTGGCGCGGTCGTTCAAAAATCAAAAATCTAAAGATGTCCGATAAATCCCCGGAACTGGCCTTCAAGGTCGCGGTAAAGTTCCGTTTTATAACCGTTCAGGCGGGCAAAACAGGCGGCTTTTTCGCAATTATATTCACCACATTCCATAATAATTTTTCCGCGTGGGGCAAGGTGGTCAAGGCTCTGTTCAATCAAATTTTTGGGAAGACTAAGTCCGTCGTCTAAAAATTCTCCGTCAGGATTCTGAGCTCTATCCCCGTCGATGGAAACGTCACCGTCAAGTGCAAGTCTAGGTTCATTTCTGCCGTCCTGCAAAAGCTGGTCAACCATTGTATGTGGAATGTACGGCGGATTTGTAAGAATAAAATCAAAATGGTAAGGCACAAGCTCAAACAAATTTGACCGGATAAATTTAATCCGGGATTGAAGTTCTTTATTTAACAGCGCTTGAGCGTTTTTTTCTGCAATTTCAAGGGCATTTTGCGAAATATCCACAAATGTAACCTGCGGAATTTCCTTTTGCGGAATATCGTATTCTTCGTTTAATGTTTTTATAACTGAAAGCCCAATGCAGCCACTGCCGGCACACATATCACAAATAGTTAAAATGCGGTTTTTCTGGGCGTCAATTTTGGCCAAAATCATATCCACGGCATATTCAACAAGAATTTCCGTGTCTGGTTTTGGAATTAAAACGTCAGGTGTTACAAAAAAATCATATCCAAAAAATTCTTTATTGCCCGTAATGTAAGCAATCGGCAGTCCTAACATTCTTTTTTTAACGGCTTCGTTCAAGTCGTCTATTTTGTCATTTTCTATTTGAAAATGATTGTTTAAAAGCTGCAGCGTTTTGGTAAGGCCGGTGAAATGTTCAAGTAAAACTTCCACATCAAGTTGTGGTGAAGGCGAAGTTTTTGCAAGAAGTTTTACCGTCTGCGATTTGAATTCAGAAATTGTCATAATCTTGAGTGTAGGGGGGGCGGTGCCTAAAAAATGCACCGTGAGCCGCCGTTTTTTCTGGGCATTAGTGGTACAACACGGAATGGTAGTGTCATGCAGATACTGAAACAAGTTCAGAGTGACGTCTGCCGGTGTCACTCTACCGTTTTAGGGTATCTCTAAAAAATCATTTTCAATGCTTTATTTAGAGATTTGAGACGTCGGCCTGCAACTGTTCTTCCTTTGCGTAAACGTTCAGAGCATCAAGCATTTCGTCCATATTGCCCATCATAAAGCCCGGCAAATTATGCAGCGAAAGGTTTATGCGGTGATCCGTAACTCTATCCTGCGGGAAGTTGTAAGTACGGATTTTTTCTGAACGGGCACCAGAACCAACCATACTTGAACGTGCAGCGGCACGCTCAGCCTGTTTTTTGCTTTCTTCAAGGTCAAAAAGGCGCGCACGCAAAACCCGGAATGCCTTTTCCTTATTTTTAATCTGAGATTTTTCGTCCTGCTGAATTACAACAATTCCAGTGGGGATATGAGTTAAACGAACGGCTGAGTCTGTAGTATTTACACACTGTCCGCCAGGTCCGCCGGCACGCATAACGTCAATTCTAACGTCGCCTGGTTTAATTTCAATTTCAGTTTCTTCAGCTTCAGGCAAAACTGCAACAGTTACAGTAGAAGTCTGCAAACGTCCCTGCGATTCAGTTTGCGGAACGCGCTGAACACGGTGAACTCCAGATTCCCACCTTAAAGTTCCATAAACAAATTTTCCGGAAATAGAAGTTACAATCTTGTTAAAACCGCCGACTTCAGTTTCCTGCGCTTCCATAGTTTCAGTTTTCCAGCCTTTGCGTTCTGCAAGATGACAGTACATTTCCCAAAGTTCACGGGTAAACAAAGACGCTTCGTCCCCACCGGCAGCGGAACGAATTTCAAGAATAATATTCTTTTCATCAAGAGGATCCGGTGGAACAAGTTTTAATTTAATCTGATTTTCAAGTTCCGGCTGTTTTTCTTCCAGTTCCTTAAGTTCTTCGCGGGCCATTTCTTTCATATCTAAATCATCTTCGTTGGTAATCATTTCTTTTGCGTCCTGAATGCCAGAAAGAACCTTTTTATATTCACTGCCAAGTGCGCAAACTTCACTCAAATAACCATGTTCGCGCATTGTATCCTTGTATTTTTTTGCATCCTTTACTAAATCAGGATCCATAACCGCTTCGCTAACAACGGCAAAACGTTTTTCACATTCATCAAGTTTTTTCAGAAAATCCATAATGAGTCATTATATAAAAGTTTCCTCTTTTAGTCTTTAGTTTTGATTTTTATAATGGCGCACACGGCACTGCGTGCCGGCCAGGCTTTCCGCAGTTCCGGCCTTCGCCTCCAGCCTCCGCGCTTCGGTGCGATTCAAAGTTTAAAAAAAACTTTCCGGAGATTTTTGAAAATTTCCTCTAAATTTGCACCTCGCTTGCGTGGGCTCGCTTCGCGCCTGCTACAATCCTTTGCGCAGAAAATTACAAGTCAGAATTTTTATTTTCAGATTACATTTTGAGCATCTCTAAAAAATCATTTTCAATGCTTTATTTAGAAACTCCCATTACATTTTATTTTTGACTGTGTATAATCACCACTATGAAATATTCTCTTGTAATTTTTGATATGGACGGCACAATTTTAAACACAATTGACGATTTAGCGGATTCAATGAATGTAATTCTTGCAAAACATAATTATCCACTACACACAACAGAAGAAATCAGATTTATGGTCGGGAACGGCATTCCAAAACTTGTGGAACGTGCAATTCCTCAAAATATAAAGACTGACAGCACAGAATATAAAGATTTTCTTGCAGAATATGCAGAATATTACAAAATTCACAGTGCAATAAAAACACGTCCTTATGACGGCATTGTTGAAACAATAAAAAAAATCCGCTCAATGGGAATAAAAACTGCTGTAAACACAAACAAATTAGAAGACGCTGCCAAAATTCTCGTCGAAGATTATTTTAAAGACTGCTTTGATTTTTTAGTCGGAGGCAAGGACGGCCGCCAGCCAAAACCCGCCCCAGACAGCAATAATTACATTCTATCACAGGCCGGAATCTCCGCCGAAGATGCAAAAAATTGTGTCGTTTACATCGGCGATTCCGATGTAGACGTCCAAACCGCCCAAAATTCTGACATGGATTTTATAGGCTGTGACTGGGGCTTCCGCGGCGAACAATTCCTAAAAGCCCACGGCGCAAAAATCATCGCTAAAACACCGCAAGATTTGCTGAAATATCTTTAGTTTTTCACCTCTTTTTATTTCTTCAGTAAAGGATTACGCATTATAAACATAATTGTGACAAGAATATGATTCTGATAAAGACTGTAAGTAAGTGCAGACGGGGTTTCTACACTGAAAGTTTTAGATTTTCACCTCTTTTTATTTCTTCAGTAAAGGATTACGTATTATAAACATAATTGTGACAAGAATATGCTTCTGATAAAGACTGTAAGTAAGTGCAGACGGGGTTCCGACTCTGAAAAAAAATCTGCACAAGCGAAGCACGGAAGCCTTTTTTTCAGAGCGGGTTCACGTCGGAACGTTTATAGACGCTCTTTTTCGGTAGCATATTCTGAACTGTAAATTATACAATGCAGGGCAAACGCATTATAAAAAAATCTCTGTTTAAAAACTTCAAAATCTGGTAA
>CAVJCY010000132.1:0-4948 GCA_963648145.1 bacterium
TTTCCAGTTTTTCAAGTGCAAGCCCTGTAAACAATTCCTTTTTGCCTGAAAAATAAGCCTTCATTGTAGAAAGCAAAAGGCTTTTTCCGAACCGGCGCGGACGGCTTAAAAAATATGGCGACCACGTTTGTGCCAAATCGTAAACAAACGGCGTTTTGTCTACATAAAGACAATTAGCTTTGCGAAGTTTTTCAAAACTCTGAATGCCAATCGGAAGATTTCGTTTATTCATATCTGAATTATAACATATGCAAGGAAGATTTACAGTTGCGGTTTTGATGTTTATTTTTCATTAGTAAACCAAACTAACGGGCGTTGTACGCTTCTCTTTTTGTTTCCTATTTATTTTTTATTGGTAAACAAAACTAACGGGGCGTTGCGGGGTGTCCCCGCAGAGGGGATAGCGGAATACCAAAGGGATGGAGCGCAAGGGGAGACTTCCCCTTCAAAAATTTTGAGTTCCTGCTCCGTGAATTAGGTCTCGCTTTTTCTGCCGTTTTTTTTTGAACGCTTTTCAAGATACATCTGCACATCGGCAAGTTCAAGGGCAGAAATATAGCCTTTTTTCTCATTATGATTCACGATAGCGTAACCGATGCTTGCAGAAATTTTTATGTCGCGTTTTTTGTTCAATCTGGCAAGTGCAGAATAAAATTTTTTCAGTTTTTTCTGAGCAATTTCATCCGTGTAATTTCCACTACCAATCAGATAAAATTCATCGCCGCCGGCTCTTACACAAAATTCAGAAACATTTTCTGCCGCCTCTTTTAATGCCTTTGAAACAATTTTTACGCCTTCATCGCCTTCAACGTGGCCAAAAGTGTCATTGATATACTTTAAGCCATCCATATCAGCAACAAACGCAATCCAGTTTTTATCATTTTCCGAAGTTTTTTTTAATTTTTCCACAAAATTTTCCATTCCGCGACGGTTTAAAAGACCCGTCATCAAATCATGCTCAGACATTCCGGTAATTTTGTATTTTATGCGATTCATTTCCAGTGCATTGTTTATGTAACGCAAATAAGTTCTAAAAACTACGTCAGGCTTTTCTGATTGAGTCAGATTATTCTGCAAAACTGCGTAGCCAAACGAAATATCATTAAAATGCACCGGCACAAAATAATAAACCTGAGGAACCTCGTCCTCCTCTTTTTTTTCAAGTAGTGGAATCAAATCCTTAGTATCAAAAAGTTTTTCTCGCTCTTTACCAAAAAACACATGATTATGAAAACCGTGCAATTCCTTAGGATAAGTTGACATCACAAAAGACATTTTCTTTGTATACCCTTCCGAAAAATCAAAATCAGAATCAAACCAATTTTCATTAAGGCACAAAGAAAAAGTATTATAAGGCTTTAAAAGATACTTTGATTCATAAATTTTATTCAGACATTCTTCCGGATTTTTAGTCGCCGTCAATGCTTCGGAAATATAACAGTCCTGCAACGACATCAAGTCAACTTTTTCACCACCAGAAACCAGAGTATTATCCGAAACTTTTAAAAACTGATTGTGTTTTAAAAGGTCACGGGTTCTGTTTGAATCTTCACGACAACCGCAAGTCGTACCCAAAAATAAATTCTGTTCCCCGCTGAATTCCGGCAAAATAAGATTTGCGCAAGGATTAATTAATTTCCGCAGCCGGTTCACCGCAAGTTTTGCAGTCCGCTCTTCATCCGCAAGGTAAGAAGTTATCGGCGGCTTATTCATAACCGCTTCCTGACTGCATTCGTAGCCAGTGACAATCAGCTGCTCCGGAATTTTTATGCCGTTTTTAATCAGATGATTTGTAAGTCCAATCGCCATATGGTCAGAAGCACAAACTACAGCGTCCGGCAAAGGAATTTCCCCGTCAATAAATTTTTGTGCCAGCTGAATTCCAGATGTATACCAGAAATCCCCATAAAAAACGTGAGATTTTTCAAAAGGCAGACCGAATTTTTCAAGAGTTTTCTCAAAAGCATCCTTGCGCTGGCGGGCAATAATGTCGTTTTCCGGTCCAGTCAGCATAAAAATATTCTTGCAATTATGTTTTGTAATAACGTGCTCAGTGATATAGGCAATTTCACGCTGATGATCTGTAAAAACCGTTTCATAATTGCCAAACGGAACATCAACAGAAACAAGCGGAATTTTGCACTCCTCCTTCACTTTTTTCAGCAGGGAAGAAACTATTTCCGTTTTTCCTTCCTCAACCATAGAAATCGGTGTAACAATAACCCCATCAAGTTTTTCAAAATTAATCAGATTAAAAATATTAAGTTCGCCTTCAAGATATTTTTTTTCGTGAATACTCACATGAACCAAAGGCGAAAAAACAAGCACATCATAATCATAAAGGGCACATTGCTCAAAAATGCCCGACATAATTCTCTGCTGATAGTCGCTTTCCAGACAAATAGAAATAAGCCCAATGCGTTTTCGTTTATTCATACACAGCCTTGCCAGTTACCTATTTTTTAGTTTATTTACTGTGTTTTTTTAACTAAAACTTTTACTTAAAAACTTTTTTCTAACAACATTATAATACAGATTCGCAAAAACG
Organism: bacterium; assembly: GCA_963648145.1. GTDB lineage: Bacteria > Spirochaetota > Spirochaetia > Treponematales > Treponemataceae > Treponema_D. The sequence goes on from CAVJCY010000132.1 coordinate 2,549, forward strand.
GTCTAAATCTAGAACAATTTTCCGCCATTTTTTACATTTTTAAGGGCGTTTCCCTACGCTCCGGCTTTGCCTGCGCTTCGGGGCGGGCTTTTCGCGGTTCCGCTGTCGCTTCATTGCTGCGCAACGGCTACGCCGCCGCTACAATCCCTAACGCGCTAGCGCTTCAAATAAACCATCAGTAACATAATGTCACTATTCCGGATACCGCTTATACGGTTTGCCTGTCCCAACGTTACCGGCCGGATTTTTTCAAGCTTCAGGCGGCTTTCTGCAGAAAGTGAAGGAATACTGCCGTAATCAAAATCTGCCGGAATGTGAGTATTTTCCATTTTGTGCAGTTTTTCTACACGTTTATCCTGTTTTTCTATGTAATATTTATATTTTGCTTCAATTTTTGCTTCATTCCAGTCTTTTTCTTCATAACCAGGATTTTCAGCCTCAGGATTTTTCAAAATATAAGATTCAATTTCTGCAAGTTTTGCATATTTTTCTTCAATTTTGTCATATTGTGCCTGAGTTTTTAACCCTGTACGCAAGGCATATTTTGCAAGACGTCGATCTGCAGTATCGTGCCGTAATTTTAAACGATATTCGGCGCGGGCTGTAAACATTCGGTATGGCTCTTTTGTTCCAAGCGTTACCAAATCATCAATCAAAACTCCAATATAACCTTCGTCACGTCCAATAATTACAGGTTCATACTGCGGAATTTTTTCAAAAGCGGTAAATCCGGAATTTTTCTGAACAGTGGCAATGTAGTCGTTTAATTCTTTAGTTTCCCGCTGACTGATTTCCGCAAACTGCTGAAGTTCGGCACTGCTCATATTATTTTTGGGCGCAAAAGTACCCTTTTCCATACTTGCAGGTACGCCGTTAATCGTGTTCGGCAATTTTGCAAGCGGACCGCAAAGTTTTATGTGCTCGCGGGCGTAAAGTCCGGCGTTCATTCCGGCAATCATTCCCTGTCCTGCGGCCTCTTCATATCCGGAAGTGCCGTTTATCTGACCGGCGTCAAAAAGCCCTGCAACTCTTTTAGTTTCAAGACTAGGGTAAAGCTGAGTGGGTTCAACGTAATCATATTCAACGGCATAGCCCGGACGGCTCTGAACTGCGTGCTCAAAACCTTTCATTGTGTGCAAAAACGCATCCTGAACACTTTCTGGCAAAGATGATGACAATCCGTTTAAATAAATTTCATCAGTGAGCAGACCTTCCGGCTCAACAAAAATCTGATGGCGGTCACGTTCCTTAAAACGCATAACTTTATCTTCAATGGACGGACAATACCGCGGTCCAATTCCAGAAATTTTTCCGGAATAAAGGGGGGAACGTCCAATGTTTTCGCGGATAATTTTATGAGTTTCTTCGTTTGTATAAACCATGTGGCAGTTTACCATCGGACGTTCAACTTTTTCTGTTTCAAAACTGAACGGAATAACATCTTCGTCACCCGGCTGTTCTTCTAGTTGAGACCAATCTACTGTTTTTTTTAAAATTCGTGGTGGAGTTCCGGTTTTTAGTCTTCCTGTTGTAAATCCCAATCGATGCAAACTTGCAGTAAGACCGTAAGCGGCAGGTTCTCCAACGCGACCACACGGAGCATCATATTCACCAATAAAAATTCGCCCGCCCAAAAATGTTCCGGTTGTAAGAACGACAGAACGCACAGGAATAATTCGGCCTCTTTCTGTTACAATTCCGGTAACTTTCTGACGCATTCCGCTGCGAGCCGCTTCCGAAGTATATGAATCTTCTGAAATATTAGAACCAAATTCACTGCGCTGTTCCCCAGGAATTGTGCCTTTTTCTGCAGTGCTATCAGAATCCGGCGGAAGAGGAGTTGAAGATGCCACCGTAAGAATATCAATCACGGTGTCCATCAATGTGTAAAGATTCGGCTGCTGTTCAACAGTAAGGCGGGCCAGTTGAGAATAAGTAATCTTGTCCGCTTGAGAGCGCGGTGCCTGAACAGCAGGACCACGACTTTTATTAAGCATTCTGAACTGAATCATAGAATGATCTGTCAGTTTTGCCATTTCGCCACCAAGAGCGTCAATTTCTCGTACAATATTTCCTTTTGCAATTCCGCCAATCGACGGATTACAGCTCATTCGAGCAATTGAGTCAGGACTTTGAGTAATTAAAACAGTTTTAAGTCCCATTCGTGCCGTTGCAAGTGCCGCTTCCGTACCAGCATGTCCTGCACCAACTACAGCAACATCAAAAAAATCATAAAAGCCAGACATAGGCTACATTATAACTAAGTATGCAAAAAAGGTAAAAGGATTACGCATTGTATAACAGGGCTTCCGCATTATAAATTCTGAAGAACTCTGAGCAGGCAATTTTCGCGTTTTATGCAAAGTGTTCTTTTGTGGCTCAAGGGAATTTTCGGTTTTT
>CAVJCY010000133.1:0-4757 GCA_963648145.1 bacterium
GCGAACATTGATTTCGCCAGTCCATAAGCCTTCAGAATTAAATCCTTCCCATTCTTTAAAAGTCTGTTTCATATTTGAACTCCTGTTACACATTCCGTTGTACTAAGCGGAGGTATTTGTAAAGTTTTTATTATTAAGAATCATTCCTAATAATCTTTGACTACGTTATAACACGGAAGTATTATTTTGTAAATAGGAATTATTCCTAATAAGATTTATTTTAGTTTGATTATGGGTATCTCTAAAAAATCATTTTCAATGCTTTATTTATATGAAAATTTCAGTTTTTAGATACCCTAATCTTTTTGAACAGTTTTATATTCCCAGTTATGTTTTGGGTACCTTCCCTTCATTTCTTTGCAAATTTCAGGCCAGGTCATTTTCCAAAAATTGCTTAAATCATCTGTGATTTGTAAAGGTCTTTGTGCCGGCGACAATAAGCGCAGTAGAACTTTCATTCCAAAAATTTCAGGAGTTTCAAAACAACCAAAAATTCTCTGAATTACAATTTCAATTACAGGTCTTATAACCGTTTTATTTTTATCTTCCTGCGAAGCAAGATTTTCGTATTTTACTTTTGCCCTGTTTCCGTTTGGCAAAATCAAAATCTCAGGAACTTTTAAATCAATTTTAGTGCCTTTTAAAAAATAGTACAGTGCATCATAAATATTTTCTTCCGTCAATTTTTTAGAATTCATAAAAGATGGCAGCCATTCTTTTACATTTTCACGCAAAAAATCTTCAATTTTCTGTGAATTTTCATTTTTTTGCTGTCTGTAAAAAGCGGCCCTGTCCAAAAGTGACGAAATTTTTTTATTTGACGGCAAAACTCCAAGTCCTTTTTTTTCAACTTCCGTGCACCAGGCAAATTTATAATCATCAGTTTCCGGCACAATATTTTTTGAAAAAACTACAATTTTTCCAAAACAAAGATTTTCCGCCTTTTTTATTTTTCCGTTTTGAAATTCGCAGATTTTTTCAGATTTCAGCCGATTTTGCAGCCACTTTTGAACAAAATTTTCATCAATTTCTTCAAATTCAAAAATTTTTGATTCGCCACTGCCTGTCAAAACTTCCGGAGCAACAATCCATTGAGGTGTTTTTTTTGAATCAATCAGAACTGCTGTTTTTCCGTTCGGAAACTGATATTCCGCCTTTGAATTGCCGTTGGAAGTCATACGTTTTGCCAGACGGTCAGGAAATCCCGCTAAAACCGGATATTTATTGTTTTTGTTTTGAATTTCTGTTTTTAGTTTTGAAAAATCAATATTTTTGAGTCTTTTTTCCAAATCATTTAAAAACTGAGTTTGAACATTAATTGGCGATTTTTTGTAATTTCCGTATTTTATTAAAATTTCGGCTGTGTTTTTTCCCAATTTTGAATCATTTTGATTTATAAAATCCTGAACAGCAACGTTTGCAAGCCGCGGATGCATTCCAAGTTTTAAAGCAATTCGTCCGCGTTCTGTAATTTTGCCTTCCGAATTTAAAAAATCAAGGTTTTGAAGCAGAAAAACACTTTCGTTCCATTGCGCATCTGACGGCGAATCCAGCCATAAAAGTTTTTGTTTTTGGCTAACTCCGCGGTCGGCACATTCAAGTACAAGTTCGCTAAGTTCTGTGCGCAAAATTTCTGGTTCAAGTTCTTTTATGCGCACATCAAATTCACTCCAAAGCCGAATGCACTTTCCTTTTTGCAAACGTCCAGCCCGACCTTTGCGCTGTTCCGCAGAAAATTCACTTTCCCGCTCCGTTACAAGACTTTGCATTCCGCTTTTTAAATCTGTACGCATAACTCGTGAAAATCCGCTGTCTATTACGACCGTAACGTCCGGAACTGTCAGCGAAGTTTCTGCAATGGCGGAACTTAAAATTATCCGCCTTTTTTGATTTTGTGCAGGTTTTAAAATTTTTTTCTGTTCATCAAGCGAAATACTAGAATGTAGTATAAAAATTTCTGGAGAATTTTCTTCATTTGCAAATTTTTGAATCAGATTTTCATAGCATTTTTTGATTTCGCTTATTCCAGGTAAAAAAACAAGAAGATTCCCGGTTTTGCTGTTATAAAATTCCGAAATTACAGCCTGTTCCACTGTTATTTTTGCAGAATAATTGACTTCAACCGGAAACGTTCTGCCGGGAATTGAGATTACAGGACAATTTTCAAAATATTCGGAAAGTTTTTTACAATTTATTGTTGCCGACATTACAACCACAAACAAGTCGTCACGAATTTCCATTGCTTCTTTTAAAAATGCAAGGGCAAGGTCAAAATTAACGCTTCGCTCGTGGGCTTCGTCCAAAATTACAATTTCGTAACCTTCTAGTGCCGGATTTTCCTGCAAAATTCTGACTAAAACCGCTTCCGTCATAATTTCAAGGCGGGTTTCTTCAGAAATTTTACTTTTTAGATGAATTTTGTAACCGACAGTTTTTCCGCAATTTTCACCGACTAAATCGCTTATGCGGCTGGCAACGCCTAAAACTGCAAGTCGTCGAGGTTCCGTCATTAAAATTTTTCCGGAAAAATTTTGTAAAAGGCCTGGTGGCAAAACGGTGGATTTTCCGGCACCGGTTTCTGCTGTCAAAATTAATGAGCGGGTAGGGCTAGCTTTTAATTTCTGGCAAATTTCTGGAATGCAGGCATTTACCGGAAATTTTTTTATTTCTTGTTCGTTGATTTTCATTTTTTTTAAGTATAGCTGATTTTTGGACTTTCTGCGTAAGCGATTGTAATGGCCGCGAAGCGGGATTTTGCAGGCGAAGTGCCATTGTTCTGGCACGCAGCGCAAAAGCCGGAGGCGAATGCCGTAGCCATGAAAAGCGCGACCCGGCTTGCCGGGATACGCCCAAAAAAATGTAAAATTTATTTTTTTTAACTATAATGTTTTTATGCTCTTGGAAAATCTGAATGACGAACAAAAAAAAGCGGTAACGACAACGGAAGGTTTTGTGCGCGTAATTGCTGGAGCCGGTTCGGGAAAAACGCGCGCACTGACACACCGTTTTGCGTATCTTGTGAACGAAATTGGAATTTTGCCGCAACATATTTTGTGCGTAACTTTTACAAATAAGGCCGCCAACGAAATGCGCAACCGAATTCGCAAACTTACGGGCGATAATGACACCGGTTACATAAGCACTTTTCACGGATTTTGCGTTTCTATTTTGCAGGAAGATTCTTATGCGGTTTCATATCCTAAAAATTTTCTGGTTTTAGACAATTCTGACATTGATTCTATGTTACAAATTATTTATGAAGAGCGGAATTTGACTTTGCGTCAAATGACTTTTGCCAACGCTAGGGATTTGATTGAAATTCGGAAAATTTTTAAGGAACCGGAATATTATCTTGATATGATTTGTATGTCGCTGGAAAATATCCGGCAAAAATATCTTGCGGCGACAAAAACTGAAGATATTATTTTTTACGGGTATCTTTATCAAGAAAAAAAATGTTTTGGACTTGATTACAACGACCTTTTAAAATTTTCGATGTACATTTTTGAACAAAATCCGGAAATCCGGCAAAAATGGCAGGAACGCCTTGAATACATAATGATTGATGAATTTCAGGACATTGATCAGATTCAGTACGATTTGATGACTGTTCTGTGCGATTATCACAAGAATCTTTTTGTAGTTGGCGACCCCGACCAGACAATTTATACCTGGCGCGGTGCAAATGTTAATTTTCTTTTGAATTTTGACAAAGTTTTTCCGAATGTTCAGACAATCATGATGATGAAAAACTACCGTTCGACAGCTCAGATTCTGGATTGTGCAAATTCTCTTATTGATAAAAATATTGCAAGAATAAAAAAAGATTTGATTTTTGCTTCAAAAATTTCTGATTCAAAAAAACCGTATTTTTATCACGCAAAATCTTCGGAGGACGAGGCGTTTTTTATTGCAAAAAAAGTAAAGGAATTTTTATTTCAAGGAATTCAGGCTTCTGACATTGTGATTATGTACCGTGCGCATTATATTTCGCGCGTTATTGAAGAAGTTTTTAAAAAAGAAAAAATAAATTACACGCTCTTTTCGGGAATGCCGTTTTTTGACCGCGCGGAAATCAAAGATTCTCTTTCTTATTTGCGGATGATTGCTTACAAAGATGATTTATCGTTTCTGAGAATTGCAAATAATCCAAAACGCAATATTGGCGAACGGAGAATTAAATTTTTAAAAGAATTTGCACAAACTAACAACTGTTCACTTTATGATTCTCTCAAAAAAAGTATTGAAAACGAAATTTTTAACAATACAAAAGCAAAAGATTTTATTGCACTCATAGAAAAATATTCCGCCTTGTATTCAAAAATACAGATTTCTGAACTTTTTAGTTTTGTTATGAACGAAAGCGGCTATGAACTTTCGCTGCGGACTGAAGGCAGTCAGGAACGGCTTGATAATCTTGCGGAACTTAAACAGTCCATTTATGAATACGAAACATCGTGTGGCGAAGAATGTTCCCTGGAAAATTATTTAGCACACGCGGCACTTTTTACTTCAAGTGATGCTGGTGTTTCAAAGAATTCTGTCAGATTTATGACCGTGCATAGTGCTAAAGGTCTGGAATTTCCGATAGTTTTTTTGTGCGGAATGAATGAAAATATGTTTCCTTCCAAAAAAACTGATTCTTGGGCCGCGATGGAAGAAGAACGGCGTCTGGCTTTTGTTGCAGTTACGCGCGTGATGAATCAACTTTTTATTACAGAGGCAGAAGGTCAAAATCACGGAGCAGGTTTTAGATT
>CAVJCY010000134.1:0-4740 GCA_963648145.1 bacterium
ATAGACAATATGTTGTGCCATCCAGTTTGTAAAAACGTGGATTTAGCTCCAGAATGACTAAATTAACAGTATGGGGCATTACCTCATACAAAGTGGAGGCACAACATGGAAATTATAACACGAAACGAAAAGGTTTTGTACGTTGGAATTGATGTTCATAAGGACACATATTCACTTTGCAGCTTTGATTTTTTCAGGAATGAGCTTTCTGATGAAATGACAATCAAAGCAACCACAAAGGGTGTAATAAAATATCTGGAGGCTATAAAGAAAAAGCACAAGGAAGAAATTCTGTTTGCATGCGGTTATGAAGCAGGACCAACAGGATACGGACTTTGCCGTGGATTACAAAAGGCTGGTTTTGGATGTGTTGTAATGGCGCCGACTACAATGTCTAATCCTGAAGGAAAAAAGCGTGTAAAGACAGACAGAATCGATGCAAGAGCAATTGCAAGAATACTTGCATATAAATCTTACAGTCAGGTTCATCTTCCAAGTGAAGAAATTGAAGCATTGAAGGAATATACAAGAGCAAGAGATGCAAAGAAAAGAATGTTCAAGAAAGCAAAACAGGAACTTCTTTCATTTCTGCTCAGAAACGGAAAAACATATCCAGAAAGCGGAAATTATTGGACTGAGACATTTTTTAGATGGATTAAGACAGTTCAGTTCTCAGAAAAATGGATGCAGGAAGCTTTTAATGAGTATCTTGCAGAAGTCTATAGTCTGAAGGCAAAAATCGAACTTATGGATATGAAAATCAGAGAAATAGCAGAGCTGGAAATCATAAAAGATAAGGTTGACAAGCTTGTGTGTTTCTCTGGAATTGATGTGGTTACAGCCGTTGAGACTGTAGTTGAAATCCATGATTTCACAAGATTTGCAACAGCCGCACAGTTTGTAAGTTATTTGGGACTTTGTCCTGGAGAAGATTCCAGTGGCAAGACTAAAAATATGCTTTCGCTGACAAAAGCAGGAAACTGCAGGGTCAGGGCTCTGTTCTGTGAGTCGGCGAAGGCGATAAAAAGGACGAATCCTTACGGGCAGAAATCCAAGAGGATTCTTGAGAGACAAAAGAATGCAAGTCCTGAGATAGTGGCGTATGCGGATAAGGCAACGAAACGAATCAGAACAAAAATGAAGCATCTTGAAGAGCGTGGGAAAAACTACAATGTTTCTTCAGCAGCTGGAGCAAGGGAACTTGCATGTTTTGTCTGGGGAATGATGAACGGAAAAATAGCTTAGTTCATTATTCATAGTTTAAGTTTTGAAATAAAGAAAAGGCGGCGGAAACGAGGCATGATTCAGTTATCTTCGTTTTTCCTATGGGCTAAGCTGTAAGGAAATACTGCGAACTCCCGCTTAATAGACAGAAAGAACTTTTGGCGGATCATTGACCTGTCGGTAACAGTGGAAACAAAGTTTCCTCTTAAATCCACGAATATCAGGATGGTCTAGTGCCGAAAATCTTGATTTCTAAAACCTTTTCTTTTTTTTATATTAAATTTTGTTTTGTCATTGACAGATGGCACAACATATCAGGAGAAAATAATGGCGCGATTGGATGAACTGAAAGCGAAAAGAACTGCATTGAGTGAACGTAGTAAACAGACAGTTTCGGAGGCTGAAAATATCACAAGTGAAAGTTATCGAGTAGCCAAAGTTAGTCATGATGCACAAATCATAATAAAAAACCTGGATGCTGAATTTGAGGCACAAACAAAACTGCATGGAAAAGATATTGCTTTTTTGTTTTTTGCGATAGCGTTGCAGTGTGTACGGCAGTATTTTCTGACAGATTTTAAAGAAAGACTTAGTGACCAGAAAGCTGCAAAAAAAACTGTAGGGCATACAGAGGAACATTCTGACAGAAACCACAGATATTATAATCCAGATATTGCAGAAATTATTTCAAATCCAGTTCCTTTCGATACAACATTTGGAGCGCCTCTGCTAGAAAGTGATATTGCAAAACACGGAGGGCATCGTTATACAACTTTAGGACATGATCCGGTTTTGGGATGGATTTTTGGAACTGCAAATATTGCAACCAGTACTTTGACCGATTATAAATTTCACTCATATCATATTTTTACTGGTGAAAACAAAGTCGGTAATAGATTAGACAAAGTTACAAATCGTGCTGATACAGCAAAAGTTATTTCTTACACTTTTCAAAAACTTTTAAATGAAGGAAAGGACGGAAAAATAAAAGTTGGTGCTTCAATAATAAAAGAAGCAATTCATTTAAAATCTGACATAAATACTTTTAACAGTCTGCCAATTCCTGTAATTTCAACGTTCAATCCAGATTTGGCATCTTCCCTTGCCCACTATGGATTAGATATATCAAATGTTTTTACAATTACAAAACAAGCAGTTCTTGCCGAAGCAATAAATATGATTGTTGCAATGATTCATCGCTTAACATACAACGAAGAAAACGATGGGAAAAAAGAACTTTTTGAAGTAAGAAGTCGTAAAATTATTACATATTCAAATGTTATAGCATCTACCAGCAATGTAATTGCTGTAGGCCTAGGAAGTGCAATCGGAGTTTCAACAAACAATCCAGCTTTGATAAAAAAGAGCCTTAGCAAAATTGATATTGGAGGCTTTGCAGTAACTCTATTTCGGCTTATAAACGACCATAAATTTATTCAACAGATAAAACAAGAATTTATTTTGGACAATTTTGATAAGTTGATTCAAGGAGATATATAACTTAAAAAAATGCCCCCTCTAAAAACACGAGTTTTAATTCGGGTTATATCAATGAATTAAAACTCGCAGGCATCTGGTGACAATTTTTTTGAAGGAAATAATGGCAAGGTGTACATTATAGATGTGCTTATGATGCTTATCAATTCATATGCCTGAAAACATCTATAAGTCAATTTTTAGGGATTAATATTATTGTCGTCTCTCTTTCCCCAATCATCCTGTCAATATCAGCAAAAGCATTTTCGATTGCTTCTGAATGGTACATTTCGTACATGTTAAAAACTCTGTCTGTAAGATTCAGGCGGTCTAGTTCTTTTAAAACTTTATCAGCGGTGGTTTTCTTAAAAAATGCGTATTGCTCAAGCAAAAAAGAAAAAAAACTCCATTTCTTTTGGCATTTTGTTCTCCTAAAAATCCAGGTTAATCGCGGCAAAGGTAAAGGGAAGTTTGAGGCGAGCCGGTTACCTGTTCGTTTTCCCACATATCAAAAATTCCGTCCGGGCTAAATTCCCACATTTCAAGTTTTGGGTCCGAAAGCATTCTGTAGGTTTCTGAGTTCAAGAATTTTCTGAAGGATTCCATTGGAGAAAATCCATATTTTTGATTTATTTTTTTAGAAACTTCCCTGTCGTAAAAATCAAGGATGTAAGGCAGTTCATTTGTCATAAGTTTTTGCCTCCGTAAATTTTAAGGTTGAAAGGGATTTTTCAGTTTTGAAGGTGTACTGGTCATTTAATTTTTGAACAAGAAGTCGTTTTATGGTTTCTTCCATATCGTAAATGCCTGAGAAATACAGGCTGATTACAGGCATTGTTTTGTCATTTGCAACGGGTCCGATGATTAAATCAAAGTCATCATTTTGAAGTGGAAGATTTTTGCGGTTTTTGCTTACATATTCAAGCCAATTTTTATCTGCTTTTTCAAAATGAAGAATTTTTAGAGTGTTGAATGCGTTTTCATCAATTTCAAAAACTGAAACAATTGCTTTTCCGGTTTTTCGCCGTTCTGCTGTAAGGTGCGCCCACCGCTCTGCCTGTAAAAGACTTGAAGTTAAATAAAAGCCTGTGCCAAAATCAAGCCTTCTGTCTGATTCTAAAATATTAGGATTTTGAACTGCAATATTACTTCCGTGATATAAAAGCAAAAGTTCCTCCTATGTTGTGTTGCTATTAAAACTAGCATGAATTTCAGAATTTTTCTATTGATTTTCCGCTTGACCTAAAGCCGACTTTGTCTCATATCATAAAGAAACCTCTAAAAATTGCAATTTAGAAAAATCATTTGCGGACGCAGCAAAAGCTGCCCTTGACTACAAACAAAACTGGACATTTATAAACGTGCTTGACGACATTGAAGCGCAGGACAGCTGCAAGAATGCAAAAAATCTCGGAAAAATCGGAATTATCGCTTCTGACGATATTGTAGCCCTCGAACAGTGCACAATTGATTTTGTAATCGAAAAAGTTGATGTAAGCGACGCCTCAAAATCAGAATGGAAAAAAGCGTAAGCCTAATTTTTGACTTACGCGTAAAACTTTAATTTTTACAAGCTCTGATTTTTGATTTTACTTTCTCTTTAAGGGCTTTTGTTATTGGATATTTGTCAACTTTTGCACACATTTCATCTACGGAAAGATTGTCTTTTTCCATTATTTTTTTTACATACTGCAGTTATGATAGCACTATATCCATATTTCGCTATTATACTTGAACCTGCACCAACAACTATAAGAGTTATAATTCCGCCGACCATTCCTCCAGGACCTAACAATGCAAGTGCTGCTGTTATAGCAGCTGCTCCTGTTGTTGACATAACAATTAAGAAAATTAAGGCTGGAACTCCTATACCAGCCAGTCTTTCTACAAATTCATCCATAAAAACCTCCATCTAGAGTTGGATTTTTTTTTGGAAATCCGAGTTTACGAGGATTTCCAAAAATGGATTAAGTCAAATCCATTTGTTTCAGTATACTGAAACAAATTTTTTAATTTTAAGATTTCTCTTAATATATTTTA
>CAVJCY010000135.1:0-4542 GCA_963648145.1 bacterium
AGCAGATTTCTGAGTTTGAACAGAATACCAATGAGTATTTAAGCAAAATTGCTACATCAGAAGAAGTTGCGAAACAAAAAAGTTTCGTTTTGGATTCGGTAAAATCAGAAGATTCAAAACTAAATGGAAAAATTAATTGGATTTATAAGAAATTAAAATACAGATTGAATAGTACTTTGCCGGCTTCTGACTGGGAAGATGCTGTAAAAAATGAAGCATTTGAGTTAACCGGCAGATTTCTTAATTTAGATAAGCCTGAAACATTGAATGAAAAAATCTGTTATTTAAAACTTTACGATAGAAGACCTGTTTTTAAGATTATAGCGGACAAAATCGCGGTTAGAAACTACGTAAAAGAAAAAACGAAAAATGAAAATCTTTTAGTCAAATTATTAGGCGTGTATAACAAGTTTTCTGAAATTGATTTTTCGATTTTGCCAGATAAATTTGCAATAAAAGCCAATCATGGCAGTGGTTATAATTTTATTTGCAAGAACAAACCTGAACTGAATCTTCAAGAATTAGAACGTAAAGTTAATTCCTGGTTGTCAGAAGATTTTTCTTATGTTGCGTTAGAACCTCATTATGCAGGAATTGAGCGGAAAATCTTGATAGAAGAGTATCTGGAAAATAATGATACTGGTTTGGACGATTATAAAATTTATTGTTTTAACGGAAAACCGTCTGTAATTTTGTACATTCGCGGACGCTATCAGAAAAAACAATGTGCATTTTTCGATATTAGTTGGAATCGACTTTCATACAAGAATGAAGGTTTTGAAATGATAACTGAAGAAATTCCAAAACCACAAAAATTATCCGAGTTGCTCAAATATTCAGAACAATTAAGTAAAGAATTTGTAATAGCCCGAGTAGATTTTTATGTTCTGAACGATGGAACAATAAAATTTGGTGAAATTACACTTACACCAGCTGCCGGGTACTCAAAAATCAATTACGAAGCAGATTTAGAAATGGGAAGAATGGTAGATATACCACTTAACATAAAACCAAGTTTATACAGGAAGTAAAAGTTATGAAAAAAGATTTTACTGGGGTGAAAATCTCAGTGATAATTCCATGCTTTAATATGGAAAAGTATTTGAATCTGTGTTTGGACAGCATTATAAAACAAACAATTTTTAAAAATATTGAATTAGTTTGTGTAAATGACGGTTCAACGGATGGAACTCTTTATATTTTAAGAAAATATGAAGAAAGGTTTAATAATATTTTTATTATAAATCAGATGAATATGGGTGTCGGTATTGCAAGAAATAACGGAATGAAGGCTGCTAGCGGTGAATTCATCTGTTTTATGGATCCTGATGATTACTATTTAAATAATAATTCATTGGAAAAGTTGTATGAAAAAGCAAAGGAAAACAATGTAAATATTTGTGGAGGTTCTTTTTCTGAGGATCATGATAACGGCAGGTGGATTAGAAAATCTTGGGAAGGCAGACTTTCTAAATATACTTTTACTCAAGAAGGAATGATGAATTTCTCTGATTATCAGTTTGAGTATGGTTATCACAGATTTATTTACAATAGAAAGTTTTTAAAAGATAACGACATTTGGTTTCCTGCATATATCAGATTTCAGGATCCGCCATTTTTTATAAAAGCAATGATTACTGCAAAACAGTTTTATGCAATTACAGATGTTACATATTGTTATCGCTATGGGCATCAGCAGTTAAACTGGGATTTAAAAAGAACAAGTGACATGCTGATGGGAATAATAGACGATTTACGAATGTCAAGAATTAATAATCTTGATTATTTGCACAATACAACGGCATGGCGCCTTTTCTGTGAATATAAAAATCCAATAATGTCAAATTTACAGTTTGACGAAATGAAAAAACTTTTACAGAAGGCAAAGTCTGAAATTAATTTTTCAGTTTTGAAGGTTGATAAAAAGATGCACGATGACGCCAAAGAATTGTTAGGATTAGATTTGCCAATTACAGAAAAATAAAGGGAGTAAGTTATAGTTACCTCTAAAAATTGCAATTTTTAGAGGTTTCCATAAAAAAAAAGAGGATTAAAAATGAATTTAAAAATTTTACTGGCTTACCACAAAAAAGATGTCTTGTTTAAGGATGAAGTGTTGACACCTGTTCATGCAGGACGTGCTGCTGCGTTAAAAACTAAAACTCCTGATGATGAGAATTTAAAATGGTTGTTAGAAAACACTATTGGAGACAATACAGGTAAAAATATTTCTGAAAAAAATCCGTTGTATAATGAAATGACCGTTCCGTATTGGGCTTGGAAAAATTATAAAAAATTAGGTAATCCTGATTTTATTGGTTTAATGCATTACAGAAGACATTTTGTTTTTAAGGATACAGAAAAGCCTTATTATGAATGTGAAGATATTGGGGCTGATTATTTAAAAGACATTAATTACAGTCCAGAAAATGTAAAGAATATTTTAAAAACTTGTGATTTTGTTTGTGCAGCTCCTCAATATAGAGACAGTATGTATCGTCATTACAAACGAAATCATGACATAAAAGATTTGGATACTGTAATAGAAATTATTGGTGAAAAATTTCCAGATTTTGAAACTGCTACAGAAAATTATTTGTCAGGTCAAAAAGCTTATTTCTGTAATATGACGATATTTTCAAAAAATGATTTTTTTAGATATTGTGAATTCATTTTTACAGTTGTAGAAGAATTGGAAAAAAGATCTAATATGCAGGGAAAGCGTCTTTTTGTTTCTGAATGGCTTACAGGTATCTTTATAACAAAATTATTGGAAGAGGGTAAAAAAGGAAAGTTTCTGGCAACAATGGTTGCAGAAGGTGAACATACGATTCCTTTAGTATTGGCTTCTGATAATAATTATGCATTTCCTTTATTTGTAACACTTGCAAGTGCATTTAAAAATGCTCATAAAAGAACTTTCTATGACGTAAGGCTTTTGTTATCAGGGGATTTTTCTGATGAAAATTATCAAAATCTGGAAACATTAAAGCAATTGTATCCTCAGCACAAAATTAAAGTTTACAATATGGCTAATCAGTATGAAGATGCTTCAATTACAATAAAACATATTTCAACTTCAACTTATTATCGTTTAAAGTTGCCTTCTTTACTTTCTGATGTTAATAAGTGTGTTTATTTAGATGTTGATTTAATTGTAAATAAAGATTTGTCTGAATTGTTCAGAATGAACGTGGATGACAAATATATTGCTGGTGTAAAGGCTCCTGGATATTTGTATTCATACGAAAACTGCAAGAAAAATATGGAAGAACTTGACTTGCCGAATCTTGATCAATATGTAAATGCTGGAGTTCTTCTTATGAATTTAAAAAATATGCGTAAAGATAATCTGGAAGATATTTTTGATGAACTGTTGAAGAAAAATTATACTTCTCAAGATCAGCATATATTGAACAAAGCTTGTTTCGGCAAGATTAGAATACTTCCACCTATCTTTAATGCAATGACAAAGTATAACCTTTTAGATGAAAATGCATATAAGTCCAATATAGGTTTGCAAATTGGTTATACAATAAAGGAATGGAATGCAGCAAGAAAAAATCCAACGATAATTCATTACGCAAATCAAGTGAAGCCATGGCAAGATCCAAATATGGTTTATGCAGACAAGTGGTGGGAAGTTGCGCTTTCATTGCCATTTTTTGCTAGTTTCTATAAGACACATCTTTCCAAATCTTTTGACATTTATAAAAATATTTACGATAAATATGTTGTTTACAGTATGGCAAGATTTGATTTACGAGCTAATAAAAAAGGAACTGACATAGAAGTATTAAATAAACTTGATACTGATACAAAAATTACAAAAAATCCTGCCTGGTCATTAAAAGATGGTTTGAATATTGATATTGTTGAAACGAAAAAGCAAGTCATTGATTTAGAAGTGCAATGTATTGGTGATGGTGAATTAGAAATAAAATTGAGAGGAATGAATTATAATTGCAAAGATAAAAAGTTACCTATCTATGTAAATTACAAAAATTTCACTATTAATGGAAAAAATCAATTAGAAAACAACAAACTTATTTGGCATGATTCCCCTTACAAAATGCTGGTTGCGGTAAAGAATGGACAGATTGTAAAAATTCATTGCGAATGGGAACCGATTAATCAGAATACAGTTTTAGGTGATACTTTTTCGCAAAAAATAGTACACACTTCTCCCAAAACAATTGTCGTTGAAAAAACTGTTTCGGACAAAAAACTTTCTGATGAAATTGCCAGTCTGAACAAAAAAGTCACTGAGCTTCAGAATCAATTGAAGCTGGAAGAGAGTGAAAATGAAAAAATCAAGAAAGAAGCCCTTGAAAACTGTGAGCGCATTTTAAATATGGTAAAAACCTGTTCTGTGCCAAAAGTTGCACAGAATAAAAATGATGACGCAACTGTTCAGAAATTAAAGAAAGAAATTACAAGAATAAAATCTTCACACCGTTACCGCATTGGCAGTGTAATTACTTTTATTCCTGGTTCTATTCGCCGCTGGTTCAAAAGAGGCAAAAAGTAGAAAAATACAAA
>CAVJCY010000136.1:0-4484 GCA_963648145.1 bacterium
TGAGCGATTGTAACGGCGCCGAAGGCGAACACGGCTGGAAAAAGTTTTATTGACGTTTTGCAAGGAAAAATTCTTTGTGAACCGTCAATTTTTTTTTATGGAACCTTGTAAAAATTGCAATTTTTGCGTGAAGGATTGTAGCAGCGGCGAAGCCGGCCACGGCAAACGAAGCGCCATTGTTCTGGCGCACAGTGCCGGGGCTGGAGCGAACAGCGGAACTGCGGAAAGCCTGACCGGCGTGCAGTTTTTCGGCAAAGTTTTATTTTTTTAAGACTGGCAAAAAAAATCAGGCAGCAAATTGCACGCCGGACACGCCCTGATAAAAAATCTAGTTTTGAGATTTTTCGTCTTTGCCGGCATCAACGTATTTTTTTAACTGAGTCACGGAAATTTTTGGATTTTGAATAACGCACGGACCGGCAATGCAACCGCCTTCGCACGCCATAACTTCCACGAGGTTTGGAGTTTCGGCCGTGTATGGTAAATTTCCGGCATTGATTTTTCCGTACATCGCGAGTGTTTTCATTCCTTCTTTGCCAAGTCCGTTGATTCGTGTGGCACGCAAAATTGACGGATTTTTCAGGCGGATTTTTACGGCTTCGGCAACGCCTCCGGACTGTGCAAAATTACGGCCGGAGTGTGTTGGGGTATTTTCTGTCTGTGAATCTGCAAATTTTGAAGGGGTAATTTCTTTGGCAATAAAAAGTGCGTTAACTTCTTCGGCGGAAATTACATAATCTACAAATTCGTCGTCCATTCCTTCGCGGCGTTTTGCAAGGCACGGTCCCAAAAATACCACAATGGAATTTGGATACGTTTTTTTGGCAAGTTCGGCAGTGTAATGCATTGGGCTTTTTGTTTCTGAAATACATTCGTTTAATTCCGGAACGTGTTTGTGAACAGCGCGAACGTAAGCCGGACAGCAGCTTGTAGTCATAAGTTTGTCGCCGCGGATCATTCGTTCTTCAAATTCTTTTGCTTCTTTGGCGGCGGTAATGTCAGCACCAAGTGCAACTTCCATTACTTCGCTAAATCCCGCGGCTTTAAGGGCCTGTGACATTTGACAGGCAGTTGATTTGAATTGCGGAGCGATTGCCGGGGCATAAATTGCGACAACTTTTTCCTTATTCAGAATGTGTTTTAAAACATCGACTAGCTGACTTTTATCCATCATGGCACCAAACGGACATTCGCGCATACAGTTTCCGCAAAAAATACATTTGTGATAGTCGATAGTCTGCTTGCCGTTTTCGTCTTTTGAAATTGCACCGACAGGGCAGGCTTCTTCGCACGGAACTGGAATTTTTATGATTGCGTGGTAAGGGCAGTTTTGCATGCAAAGTCCGCAGTTTACACATTTTTCGCTGTTAATCTGTGCGCGGTGATTTTGTACAATGATTGCTTTTTTGCCACAGTTGACCATGCACGGACGAGCGATACAGGCCTGGCATCCGTTTGTTACAAGATAGTGCGCCTTTACACAACCGTTGCAGGCTTCGTCCAAAACAGTGAGCATTGGCCACGTGGGAGTTTTTCGTTCAAGTGCTTCTTTTGCGTAGGATGCTAAAGTGCGGTTATCGTCATATTCAGATTCAAGGCTTATACCGAGGCGGGCAACAACTCTCTGACGCAAAATTTCGCGGTCATGAAAGATGCAGCAGGTAATTGGTTCTCTTGTGCGCGGGGCCATTTCGCGCGGAATACTGTGAACGCCTTCTTCAAGATTTCCTTCCATCATCAGTTTTACGATTCTGACTAGAATTTCTTTTTTGATATTTGCCGTATTGTTATTGATATTTAACATTTTGCCCTTATTTCCATATTTTTTGTTCTCACTAAATAAAGCATTGAAAATGATTTTTTAGAGATGTCTTTATTATATGGGAACCTCTAAAAATTGCAATTTTTAGGTATCTTTGAAAAACATAAAAACACTAAAAATAATTTTTTAGCGTTTGCCTTAATTGAAAACACGACGGATTTTCACTATATTTTAGAATATGAATACAATTTTTAACGAAGAAGAAACAAAAAAAGTTCCGGAAACTCTTGATCCATTACAGGAAAAATTTTTAAAAACCCGACAGATTATTCTTTCCGGAGAAATTAACAAGGAACTGGCAGATAGAATTGTACGCCAGCTTTTAATTCTTGAAGCCGATGATTCTGAAAAGACTATTTATATGTATATAGATTCACCTGGCGGCGACGTTGATGCCGGATTTGCAATTTTTGATATAATCAGATTTATCAAAGCACCGGTTGTTTTGATTGGAATGGGACTTATTGCAAGTGCTGCGACTCTTGTTCTGCTTGCCGTTCCAAAAAATATGCGCGTTGGACTTCCTAACAGCCGTTACCTGATTCACCAACCGATGAGCGGAATGCAGGGTGTTGCAACAGATATTGAAATTCATGCCAAAGAAATGGAAAAAACTCGTGCAATTTTAAACAAACTGATTGCCGACGAAACTGGAACTTCTCTTGAACAGGTTACAAGAGACACAGACCGCGATTATTGGCTTGATTCAGAAGAATCTGTAAAATACGGTCTTATCAGCAAAGTAATAAAAAACCGTTCAGATTTACCGGCTTAATGGGAACCTCTAAAAATTGCAATTTTTAGAGGTATCGAAAGAAAACTTGCATGTGTCTCTAAAAAAAGCATTGAAAATGATTTTTTTAGAGATACCTTTAATAAAAATATTATGACATTTGCTCTGACTAATGAATTAACAAAAGATATTATTTCTGCAATGGAAAATCAAGAAACGGTATTTGTTGTTGATGCAGCAACCGAAAGCATTGCAGAACTTAACGAAAAGTCAAAGCCAGATGATTCACAGTATTATAAATTGCCCGAATGGAACAGTGCGGAAGGTTTTGTGCTACGGGAAAGTTTTACCGCAAATCTTCACGTGCCTGTTGTTCAGGAAGAATTACAGGAAATTTTGCATTCGGGACGGGGGGTATTTAAGAATTTTAGAAATTGTTTAAGAAAGTATCCTGAAATTGATAAACGATGGCATATTTTTAAGTATAAGTATATGTCAGCACGTATTAATGATTGGTACAATTCTTTGCGCACTGTATGGGGACTAGAAAAATTAGATTATCTTGAAGAATCTGAAGAATCGCTTGTTTATGATGATTTTTCTTTCAGTATTTATGATTCATCAAAAGACAAAAATGAAATCCTCTTTAATATAAGTGCTTTTTTAAATGATACAGAACAACAATTGCCGGAACAGATAAAACTTGCGCTGTACAAAATGTGGTGCAGTCAGTTTGAGCTTGCAGATTCAAAAAATCAAAGCGGTTTTGTCTGCAAAAGTTTGTCTAATGATTTTGCCGGATGCATTACAGGTTGTGCTGTTTCTGAAACACAGGACGATATTATGCTATTAACAAGCCTTTACGTACCTGAAACTTTCCGCGGGCTGGGAATTGGAACAGAACTTATTTCAATGTTCATAAACAGATTAAATGCCAACGGAAAAAAATGGATTATTATGCCAGAAAATTTGATTCCTGAATTTTTGGAGCCGTTATTAACACGTATAGGCTTTGAAAAAATCAGATATGGATATATGGCAGAAATTCAAAAAACTAAAAACTGATTTTTATCTTGGGAGTTTTTTATGTACAAAAAAAATTTTGAAATTAATGAAGACCAGATTGCAAATTTTCTGGAAAACACTTTAAACAGAGTAAAAACTACAGAAGATGTAGACACATTGAACGCACTTTCTAAACTTTTTAAGAAGAATGTGCCTTTTTCATTAAGAAAGTATGTTATCGGCTATCTTTTAAAAGAAGCTGTAAAACATTCTCCTTATCGATTTGAAAGAAATACAACTTGGGGTAAGGCTGAAAAAACTGACAGAATCAGACGAGAATCTGCACGAACTGAATATAAAACTAGAGAATCCGCTGTAGAAACAGAAGAAAGACCTCATCATCCGAGAGTTGAAATTCCGGAAGATCAAGCAACTTCAATTTTTATCAGCATTGGTAAAAACCGCCGGGTTTATCCGCGCGATTTAGTTGGAATTCTGATTGCCGTTGCAGGACTTGACCGCGACCGCATTGGTGACATTAAAGTTCTTGCAAATTATTCTTTTGTTCAGCTTTACTCAGAAGATGCAAAAAATGCAATTGAAAAATTGAATGGTTACGATTACCGAGGAAGAAGTCTTGCCGTAAGTTATTCAAAACAGAAAACAGAAGAGGAACTTGCTTCTTCTTATGATTCTCAGGAAGAAGTTGATATGGCCGCCGAAGATGCAGCAGCATACGCCGCAGCAGAAAAAGCCGCCGCAGATAAAACTCCGTTTGGAAGCACAAACGTTTAGTTTTTGACACAGAAAATTCTAAAAAGGGAACCTCTAAAAATTGCAATTTTTAGAGGTAACTCTGAAAACGCGATGTTTTAATTCGTGCTATATCAACGAATTAAAACTCGCACGTATCTCTAAAAAAAA
>CAVJCY010000137.1:0-4327 GCA_963648145.1 bacterium
AAACATCGCGTTTTCAGAGTTACCTCGTAAAAATTGCAATTTTTAGAGGTTCCCTTTAGTCCAATAAAGCGTATATGCTTCGTCTGTGACTTCGTACAGCGGAATAAAAGTCGTTTCTCGTGACTGGCCGGTTGTACGGTAAGTTGACTGTTGCCACGGAAAAGTGCTGTAAGTGTGTTCCTGAGCCTGATGCAACGGAAGATTTTTATCAAATTTCAAGCCATAATCATTGTCGCTAAGACCGGCAAGAACGATAGGACCTTCCATAATTGCAAATTTTTCAGGCAGGTCACTGAGCGTTGAAATATGAAGTCCTGCATGAAGATAAAGCGTAATTTCATCTTTTTGCCACTGACGGTTCAATTCCAAAAATCCATTTTTAATTTCAGGATTTTCAATTTTTTCGCCGTTTACAGTAAGTTGGAAACTTTCCGCCCAGTCAGGAATACGCAGTGTAAGTGTAAAATTTTCCGGAACAACAGTATTTACATTGAATTTTAACTGCCAGCGATTGTTTTCATCAGATTTTGAATCATCAAAAAAAGCAGCATCGTTGTAATATTTCATATTTACATTTTGAAAAATGTTGACTTTTGCGGACGTAAGATTAATTTCTGCAGAACTTGGAATATACTGTCCAACAAAAATTTTATTATTTTTCGTATCAGAGTAATAGCACAACTGAGGATAAATTGTCTGTGCCTGAACCATTGTGCCGTGACAGCACCAGAAATCCCGCGTAGGACTTCCCCATTTTTTCTTTGAACCAGATTTCATCGGTAAAAAGTAAGTCGGCATTCCGTTTTCTTTATTTTGCTGGGCAAGGAACCCGTTGTATAATGCTTTTTCAATGTAATCAAGATATTCTTTATTTCCTGTAAATTTAAAAAGAAAATCCGCCGTTCTAACCATATTGTAAACAGTACAAAATTCTTGATTTCGTTCCCCAATAAAACTTCCCAGCTGATGCGGAGGCGTCCAGAATTCGCCGGCACCCTGGCCGCCAGTACAGTAACTTTCATGCTCTTTTACTCCAATTTTCCAGAAACCTTTTAAAACGTTCAGATATTTTTCATCTTTTGTGATTTCATAAAGGCGCGCCGCTCCGTGAATAAACGGAATACTTGCATTCTGATGACTGTTTGTAAGAGTGTCGCGGTCTTCAATCATATCCGTAAAAATAGAAGGATTTCCGTAGCGTTCTGCAAGAGTCATATATTTCTGCTTGCCGGTAATTTCGTAAAGTTCACACCAGACTTCAATCATTCCGCCTTGTTCGCCTTTATAAATTGCCCACGGAGTTTCAGATTTTAAAACGTGGTCAGTCCATTTTACATACCAGTCAGAAAGATTATTTAAAATTGTGAGTGCTTTTTTATTTTTTGCATAAGAATAAGAATCAATAAGTCCCATAATCAGTTTGTGCATTGTGTACTGAGGACTCCAGATATAATCGCCGGTTTCTAGTTTTTTAAAATATTTTTCGCTGAAAGGTCCAATCCATTTGCCACCGTTCAATTTCTGGCAACGTTCCAGTTCATCAATAATAAAATCAAGTTTTGCCTTTAATTCAGTGTCAGAGTTTGTCGCAATCAGAACAGAAGCACCTGAAAGCCAGTGACCTAAAAAATGTCCGCGCAACTGACAGACCGGAGCTTCCCAGCCCCAATGAATATTTGCCGTCGCAGGATTATCAATCACCTGAAGTCCCGGAATTATAATTCCTGCTTCCCAGTAAAAATTCTGCAAAAGACACTGCGATTTAAGCGATAAAAGATAAGAACGGTTAAGTTCCGCACGTTCAGTAAAAATTCCCGGTAAAAGACGGGCATTGCCCGCAGAAATATTAGTAATCATATAAGGAAGATTACATTTACAAAACTTAAAAGTAAATTGCAGATTGTGTTTTTTTTAATATTTTTATGGACGTGCCCCCCGTGTGTGTACAGCGGAAAACAGTTACTCGATTTTCTCCATAATTTTTAAACTTTTGCAAAAAGTGCACGCGGGGGTCGCGCTTTTCACGGTTCCGCTGTTCGCTTCAAACCCTGTCGGGTTCGCCTTCGGCGCCGTTACAATCGCTCACGCAATACAATTTTAGGTGTTTCTAAGAAATCATTTACAATGCTTTATTTAGAGATTCCTCTAATAGACAATTTTAACATTTCTATCATTATAGTTCATTATTAATGGACGATTTTTGCATTTAGTATTAAATTGTCCATTAGTACTGGACAATTTTTCTACTTATGTTAAAATTGTCCAGTAGAAAGGCAATCTAAATATGATAGACCGGAAAAATTACATAAAACCAATACGCGATTTTTACGAAAGTGACCTCATAAAAGTAATAACAGGAATAAGGCGATGCGGAAAATCAATTATTCTGCGGGAAATAATTACAGAAATAAAAAGAAAATCAGATAACGTCATCTTCCTGGATTTTGAAGACACGGCAAATCTGAACGCCATTCCAGACTGCATAAAACTTTTAGAATATATAGAAACAGAACGAAAAGATAAAAATTCTCTCTGCTATGTTTTTCTTGATGAAATTCAGCGGGTAAAAGACTGGAACGGTGCCTGCAGGACGCTTCGCTTACGTAATTGTTCAGTTTTTATTTCCGGGTCAAATTCAAAACTTCTTTCAAGGGAATTTACAAAAGAATTAAGCGGTCGTTACGTTTCCTTTAGAATCAGACCTTTTGTTTACAGGGAAGTTGCAGAATATGCAAAAGAACTCGGCAAAAACATTTCGCTCACGGATTACATTGTCTGGGGCGGTTTTCCAAAAAGAATAGAATTTCCAACACTGGAATCTCAAAAAAAATATTTAAATGAATTAAACGAAACAATCATTCTCAACGATATAATCACTCGCTATAAAATCCGCAAAACAGAAATTTTTAAAAGAATTGCAAATTATGTAATGATTTCAAATTCCAGGATTTTTTCAGCACGTTCTGTAGCAGATTACATGAAAACAAACGGATTGCCCTGCTCAATTACTACAGTAACAAAATATATTTCTTATCTTGAAGAAGCCTTTGCAATAGAAAGCGTAAAATTATATTCAAAAAAAGCAAAACGCGAACTTGAATATTATCAGAAAATGTATGACGAAGACGTTGCATTTAATTCAATTCGAGTGTCAAATGGACGCTATGACATAACACATAATTTTGAAAATGTAATTTACAATGAACTTTTATACATGGGGTATTCAGTTTGTGTTTACAATGACGGAAAACACGAAATTGACTTTATAGCAGAAAAGGGAAACAAAAAATTTTATATTCAGGCGGCATATTCCGTTGCTGAAGAAAAGGCATACTCAAGAGAAATTGAAGCATTCAAAAAACTTGATAATTCAAATCAGAAAATTTTAATTACAGATGACGAAATTGATTATTCCACAAGTACAGTCCGTCACATTCAATTTAAAGACTTTGTTTTTCTGGATGAACTTTAAGATTTTTTTTTTCGATGAGCTTTGTTTAGGGAATCTAAAAATTGCAATTTTTAGAGACACCATTTAGAAATGCCTTTGAGAAAATCATTAAATTTTTGTTGACGATTTTTATTTATTCTTATTATTTTTTATAATAACAAAAGTTTTATACAACTTGAAAAAGGATAGATATGGCTGACAAGAAAAAAGAAAAAATAACAAATGAAGAAGTTGAACAAAAAACAGAAGAAACTTCTGAAAAGTCAGAATCAAAGGAAACTGAAGAAAAAACTGCTGAATCAGAAAAAACTGAGGAAGTAAAAGAACCTTCAGTTGAAGAAAAAATTGCTGCATTGGAAAAAGAAAATGCTGAATTAAAAGATCAGCTTTTACGTCGTGCTGCAGATTTTGATAATTACAGAAAGCGCACTATTAAAGAAAAAGAAGATCTTTCTGTTTATGCAAATGCCAGTTTACTTGGTGATTTGCTGGAGAGTCTTGATAATTTTGACAGAACTGTTCAGGCCGGTGCAAATGCAACTGATGTAAAATCTGTTGTAGATGGAATAAAAATGATAAACAGCAATCTTGTAAAGATGCTGGAAGATAAATATGGACTTGTTGCCTACGGTAAGGAAGGAGATGAATTTAATCCTGATGAACACGAAGCAATTGGTCGCATGGAAGAAGAGGGTGCTGAAAAGGAAACTTTAAAGCAAGTATATCTTAAAGGATACAAACTGAAAGAACGGGTTATAAGACATGCTAAAGTAATGGTTAGCATTCCAAAAGCTTAAAAATTCGTTCGGAATTTTACATAAGGGCATCTCTAAAAAATCATTTACAATGCTTTATTTAGAGATACGTGCGAGTTTT
>CAVJCY010000138.1:0-4002 GCA_963648145.1 bacterium
AATGAAAAACCCCCGGTCTTGTTCAAAACAGGCCGGGGGTTTTGTTTTTGGAAAATGAAATAATTTTTCCTGGCTCTGCGGGCAAAGGATTGTAAGGGCGCCGCAAGGCGAACACGGCCGGCAGTTCGGGCAATTTTTATTTTTTGAAAAAAAGTTTTGCGGGTCACAGCCAGATTTTACTTTTTTACTGCAAAAATTGTGCCGGACGGGTTTGAAGCGAACAGCGGAACCCTGAAAAGCCTGTTTTTTGCGAAGCAAAAATGACCCATGAAAAAAATTAAAATTCTAAGATTGAGGGGGTGTTTTAGAGCCATGCCCCCCCTCTGACACCAAGTCACCGCAGTTTAGTTACTCTGCACCCCTGCAATCAGATGAACTAAGGCAGAATTCCAGTAAATCGCAATTTCGTTTGTGCTGTAACTTCCGGTAAGGTCAAGAAATGACTTTAACGGTGCCTTGTTTTTCAGGTATTTTTTTGCTTCAGAATCATGTATGCCGGATGCCGGTCCGCCGGAAAGCATTCCTGGCATAGCAGAACCTAAGGCGCCGCTTTGTCTGTGATGCGGAAATTTTACAGAATTTGTGCCATTACCCGTTACATAGCAGATATTCATCGGATTGCAACCTAAAATATAATCCAGTTGTTTTTTTGCAATTTCGCGGTATTTTTTATTTCCGGAAATATCAGCAGCCAAAAGAAGTGTGTGGGCACAATCGCAAATTGCACCGTTACTGCCCCAAAGTGTGCGGTCAAGACAGTAGCCCAAAATTTCATTTTCAGAATCTTTGCTAAGATTTTCTGCCTGTTCCATAAATGCTGATTTAATTTCGGTTAATAAATCTTCGTCCTGCACTAAATCCGCATTTTTTAAAAGGATTTCACTACCGTAACCAGAAACAAGCCCCCAGGCAAAACCTTCGTTCCAGCCAGATTTGAACCAGACCGGTTTATTTTTTGGCTCAAATTTTTTTCCTTTTTCGCGTTCTGATTTTGCTTTTTCAAGATATTTTCTGTCTTTAGTAGCCGCAAAAAGTCCACAGAGTGCAAAATATCTTTCGTCCGTTACGTTTATATCACCGTAGGCACCGGTCGTAATTTTTGGCGGATTTTCATAAATTTCATCGTCATGGCAATCAAGGTATTCTTGAGCTTTTTTTGCCGCTGATAGAAGTTTTTCTGCAAAATCCTTATCCTGATTTTCATAAAATTTTGAAGCATAGGCAAGACAGCCCGCAAAATCTGCAGTTGCAGCTGTAGATACTGGCGCCAGAACTATAGTTTTTGTTTCTTCTTCCGGAACAATAAAACCACAGAAATTATAACAGCTGATTTTGTGATAAACGGCACCATCCTCTCGCTGCATTTGCAACATCCAGTCAAGTTCAAAACGAACTTCGTCTAGAATATCAAATCTTGAAAAATCCCCGGCCAATTCGTAAGCAAAAAGCAAGTCCATAATAGTTTTGGCAGCGGCAACTATGTAACGCCCATAATCGCCGGCGTCGTGCCAACCGCCCAGAACGTGTTTTTTTTCTTTTGTTCCATAAATTACCGCCGTTTTTGTGTGACAAGGCTTGTGCCCAAAAACAGAATCCTGAACTTCGCAACCGCATCTTGAAAGCGTAAAATAATGCAAAATTGAATAATATAAATCGTCGTAAACTTTATTGTTTAGCACAAACGGAAAGCTTTCCTTGCCGCCGGCACAAAGTACAAATTTTCCTTCTGACTTGAAATCCGAAAAATCTGCACAGGAAATTGTTTCGTCCGCCATTTTGTCATAAACTGGGGCACCAAGATTTCCATTATAAACAACGTTTCCGTCAATTGCTTTGAGGCAAAACGCACCGCCTGCCTCAAAATTTTCTGATTTTGAATCTGAGGTGTCAAAACTTACATATCCGTATTTTCTGTCATTACAAAAATAACCAATCTGATTTACATAAATTGCTTTGATTTGTTTCATACCATTCAGAATAAGTTAAAGTTTTTGACAAAAATAGAAAAAATCTGTACGAATTTTGGAATTTTCTGTATTTATGGGAACCTCTAAAAATTGCAATTTTTAGAAGTATCTTTGAAAACGCGATGTTTTAATTCGTGCTATATCAACGAATTAAAACTCGCTCGTATCTCTAAATAAAGCATTGAAAATGATTTTTTAGAGATACCCTTCTGCGTAAAGGATTGTAGCAACCGCGAATGCAGTTTCAACTGCAGAAGCGGAAGCCCTCAGGCGTGCAATTTGCACTGCCTGAGGGCTTTGAAGCGACAGCGGAATTGCGCAAAGCCTGACCCGCAGCGCAGGCAAGGCCGAAGCGGAGGGATACGCCCGTAAAAAAAATCTATAAAATATTGGTTGAAACTAAATCAAAGAGTTTTTTAGCGGCATCGTCTGTCAAAAACTGAATTTCTCCGTCTTGAACCTTGAGGTAGTCGGGGAAAGTTTCACTGTCTTGCAATTCTTCAAGCATTTCCAGAATGTCGTCGTAATCTTCCGCCAATTCCGGATTTTGAGCAAAATCGAAAATATATTTTTCGCATTTTTGAGCGTTTTTATCGTAACTGAAGAAAATTCCCTTCCAAGAAGTTTTGGAATTTGATGCAAAAACGAGTTCCTGATGGTCATCTATCTTTTTGTAAAAAATTTCACAGCAATCAAAGGCGTTTTTCGAATAATTTTTAATGGTTACGGCCTCAATATTGTCAACACTGGCAGATCCATCTGCATAAAAATTGATTTTAGCACCGTTTTTGTTTACTTCCAGATTGAAATTACCCAAAAGAATTTCGTTATTAACGACAGTTATTTGTTCCAGCTTGCCGTTTTTATAAAAACTTACAGCAGAATCCGCTGCGCAATAAAAGTCTTTTCCATCATAAGAAATTTTGTAAATATCGTCGGCGGTAAAAGTTTTTAGTTTTCCGTTTTCGTGCAGACTGATTTCCGTGCCGGACTTTGCACTAACCATTCCGGAATTTGTAACAAGCGGGCAATTTTCTGCCAAAGTAAAAGATTTTATTCTGCCACTTTCGTAAAAACTCAGATTTCCTTTGTTTGAAATTTTCAGTTTTCCCATTGAAAGTTTCATGTTGCAATTATTTTTTAACTTGTACGTTTCTACATTATAATTGTCATAAAATTTGACTGTATCAGCCTGAACCGTAAGTTCCCCGATTTTTGACTTGATTTTTGTTTCTTCATTTAAAGTAATTTCTTTTAGACAACCGCTTTCATAAAAAAACAACGGAGATGGCATAACTGGCACGGCATAATTTTCAACTGCAGTGGAATTTTTTAAGCCGGCAGTTTCATCGTCCTCGCCGGCAGTTTTAGAATTTTTGGAAAATTCAGAGTCATCAGCATCAGTTTCTACAAAATCAGAATTTTCTAAAGGGATTTCAAAATTAAGAATTTCAACCCCAGAATAAGACAACGCGCCGGCAGGAGTTTCAATTTTTCCGCCATCAACCGGAATTATCGATTTTATTGCTCCACTTTCATAAAAATCTATTTGCCCGGTCACTTTTTTTGCCCCGACAGGAGTTTCAATTTCTATATCTTCCTTCAAAACAACCTGAGTAATGTGACCATTTGTAAGCTTTAAATCTGTAACTTTTGCTTCAGTTCCGTCCGGCAATTCAAGTGCAAACAAGGCCCCGCAAATCAAAAACAACTTTAAAAATAAAAACTTTTCTTTCATAAACTTACCTCGGTTTTTATTTTATCACAGATTTAAAATTACGGCAAAATTCCTCTTTTTCAGGGCGTTTCCCGGCTTTGCCGGGCCGGCAGTTCCGCAGTTCCGGACTTCGCCTCCAAAACCCGCAGGCAGTGCAAATAGCACGCCTGCGGGTTTCCGCTTCGGCAACTGAAGTTGCCTTCGCGGCTGCTCCATTGCCTAACGCATTTTATTTTACTTTCCATTCCGCAATATTTTTTTCCCTGGAATCAAAATTCACGCCGATTTTAAAAATTTTTCGTTTGTCACTTGCAAATG
>CAVJCY010000139.1:0-3920 GCA_963648145.1 bacterium
GCATGAATCACACCAATTGACCTGCGCAAAAAAACGGTCGTTTTTTAGGACAGAAAATTAGAAAATGTGGTATAATCCCAAAGGTTGTTTCGCTTAAAAATGGAGGCGTTTATATGCAAATATCAGTTATTAATGCTTATAACCAGCTGACAGTGCAGGATCAAAAAAAAGTAACAGATTTTATATACTCTCTTTTTTCAAAATATAAAAAACATGAAATAAAAAAGTCGCTTTCATCGGCTGATGAAGAACTTTTCAGACATTTTACAGGAAGCCTTTCATTAAAATCTGATTCAATTAAAGAAATTACTGAAAATAAATCTGAAAAATACGGACTTTAGCGATGAACGTTTTAGTAGATACAAATGTTATTATTGACTGGCTTCTATTTCGTCCAAAAAATGCAGAAATAGTTCTTTCAACTTCTGAATTTTTAGATTTAGTAGGCGAATAATGAACTATACAAACAATACAAAAAATTCTGTCCTAAAAAACGACCGTTATTAAGGACAAAAATATGGCTAGTACGTCATCTTTTTTAAGTCATCAAATTCCTAAAGAAACGATCTGGTATGCGAACGGTGGAAAAACTGATTTTTATGTCATCGACTCAAAAGTTTTTATCATCGACAGCGGAATCTGCAAGGTAAATTCACAAATCACAATCGACTATTCGCTTCTTACTGACAAGCAGAATTCATACATGAATGAATTTCAAAAAGTCTACAGATTTCTAAAAGAAGACGAAGAATCTGCGGCAGTATTTTTATTTTCTGAGCCAAATATTTTTCCAGAAAATCTAGAATTAAAAACTGCAAGACAAAAAATGGTGGCAGACCGTGAAGATTTTGCAGAAAGTTCGCCTTTGGAATTTTATTTCGAAGAAGAATTTTCAAAAGTTTACGGAGAGGAAGCCCTTAAATTTTTAAACAAAGAATATTCTATCGCTGATGAAAACGGAAACACATTTTTTCTTGACTATTTGGTTCACACAGAAAACGGCGACATCGCGGTTGAAGAAAACGGAATAAATTATCATCATCCGCAGATTATCGGAATGCAAAAATACCGCAAACAACTTGCAAAGCAAAACGAATGTACAAAATGGGGAATAAAACTTTACAGATTTTCAACAGAAGACTGCAAATTTGAAGAAAAAATTCAGGATGACATAAAACGTTTTTTCGGTTCGGACACAAAAAAATTCAGGCAGAACGGAATTCTTGCAAACCGGGCTATAAAACTTTATGAACATCAAAAGGTAACGCTCAAAGATATTCAGAATTCAAGAAAAAATGGTACAAAAGCGTTTTTAATCGTTCTTCCGACCGCCGCAGGAAAATCAAAAATTATTGAAGAGGATATGAAACAGTTTTCAATCCAGAAAGAAAATTTCAGGGCGTTAATTCTTGCCCCAAACAAAGACATAATCGAAGACTGGAAAAAACGCATAGCCCTAAATCTTCCGTATCTCGCACAAAAAATCGACATAAAAACATATTCTTTTCTTGCACGTAACTACAGAACTTTTTCCCCGGAAAAATATTCATACATAGTCGCAGATGAAGCACATCACGCTGTCGCGCCTACTTACAAACGCGTAATCCAATATTTTTCGCCGGAATTTTTAATTGGTCTTACCGCAACCGACCAGCGCCCAGACAAAAAGAAACTTGAATCAATTTTTGGCACTTACAAAACAAATCTTTCGCTTTCCGACGCAATGAAAAAAGGAATTATTGCGCAGGCAAACGTCTACAGAATCGAAACAAACATTGATTTAAGCAAAATCCGCTTTAACGGAAAAGACTATGTGAACGCCGACTTAGAAAAATCAATCCGCATAAACTCCAGAAATGAGCTGATTGCGGATGTCATAAAAAAATATTTTTCAGAAGCAAATTTCCAGACCGAACAGGGACTTGTTTTCTGCGTAAACACAAACCACTCAAAAGAAATGGCAAAAATCTTAAACGCCTGCGGAATTTCCGCAGCCTCATACACAAGCCAGGACACCGACGCTCAAAAAACAATGAAAGATTTTTCAGACAAAAAAATCCGTTTTTTATGCACCTGCAACATGATTTCTGAAGGCTGGGATTATCCCACGCTAAAAATAATTGTGATGGCGCGTCCAACCCTTTCAAAAGTTATGTATCTTCAGCAGATTGGTCGTGGTTTACGAAAAACTTCCACAAAAGAAAACGTTTTTATAATCGATGTTGTAGACGAATACGGAGCGATGGTTCACGCCTGCACAATGCATTCAATTTTTGCAAATCCTTTTTACGTTCCGTTCGGACTTATAACAAAAACTGACTACAAGCAAGGCGAAATGATTACAGTTGACGGTCTTTCAGAGCAGATTGAACGAATTGTAAAAGTTGACATTGACGATTTTTCAACAAAATACAAGGATTTTCTTAGCGTAGAACAGCTTGCCCGCGAATTTTTTGTAAGCACAGGAACAGTAAATTCCTGGATTAAGAAAAAAGAAATCACTCCGGACGCAGGTTTTGATTTTGGAACAAAAAAAATTTATATGTTCAGTCCGGAAAATGCAAAAAAAATCAAAATTGAAAAAAACATTGCAAATCATGATGAAACAACAATTCACAAAGATTTTTTTGATTTTTTAGCTGAGGGAGATTACACATTTTCTTACAAAATGCCTTTTTTACTTTCACTTTTTAAAAATTCAAATGAAATTGGCGAAGCAAAAATTGATAGCGTCTTAAAGGATTATGTTTCGTTTTATCAAAACAGAATTTTGCGTAATCTTCCTGTTGATAAAAAAAATTGCCCTTACACAAAAAATTATCTTTCTGATACAAAATCTATAAAAGAAAATATGCTCAAAAATCCTTTTGAAAAATTTGAACGAAAGCGTTTCATGTACATTTCAAAAGATTTAGGAATTATGGCTTTTAATTCTTCCCTTTGGGATTCGTTCTCTAAGGATGATTTTGAAAAAATAAAATCGCAGCTGCTGGAAGATTTAAGAAATTACTACAAAAATCTTGGCGGAATATTTGAAAATGATAATCTTGTTGCTTTTGCAAAAGGAGAACTTTATTCTTATCAAGAAAAAAAATCAGAGCGGCTTCTTAAAGTTGCGGAAAATTCAAAATATAATCTGGAGAAAAAATGAACACATACGAAAAATACACTCTAAAAACTCTTGAATATTACGAATCAAACAGCGAAAACTTTATAAATGGAACCTTAAATGTTGAATTTTCCAAAACGCAGGATTTTTTTCTTTCACATTTGAAAGCGAAAGCAGAAATTCTGGATTTTGGCTGCGGTTCTGGGCGCGACACAAAATATTTTCTTTCAAAAGGATTTAAGGTTGATGCAATTGACGGTTCAAAAAAGATGTGCGAATACGCAAGTTCACTTTGTAATATAAAAGTCCAAACTGTTGATTTTCTTGATTTTTCACCATCAAAAACTTACGACGGAATCTGGGCTTGCTCTTCAATTTTGCACTTAAACACCGGCGACCTCACAAAAGTAATAAAAAAAATTTCCGAAAACCTCAATTCTAACGGTATTTTTTACAGTTCATTTAAATATGGAACTTTTGAAGGAGAACGAAACGGAAGATTTTTTAACGATATGACAGAAGAAAAATTTACTTTACTCATCAAAAATTTTCCGGAATTAAAAATCATCAGCCAGTGGATTAGTCAAGATGCTAGACCAGATCGTAAAAGCGAAAGATGGCTGAACATTATTTGCAAAAAAAACTAGATTCCCTTGAACTTTAGCAGCCCTATCAGGACAAAAAACAGGGACAATAACTTCGCCCCAGAAATATAAGGCTATCTCTAAAAAAAACATTTTCGATGCTTTTTTTAGAAAAACGTGCGAGTTTTAATTCGTTGATATAGCACGAATTAAAACATCGCGTTTTC
>CAVJCY010000140.1:0-3820 GCA_963648145.1 bacterium
TTCCGGCAATCCAAGCCACACGACCAGCAACGAATAAAGATTCTTTGTTTTTTCTGTCAGCTCGTTGACAAATCTGTCTGTAAGCTCTTCCTGCGCCTTGTAGTTAAAAGCCTCCCCGTTTCCAGATGATTTTATTTTCGTATCAAGCGTAAACGCCATTGTGTGAACTGCTTTTTCAATCTTGCCCTTGTCAAAACTGCTTATACGCAAGACAAGATTATTAAAGACTTTTTCGCCCTTTTCCGCCTTTACATGTCGCACTGCAAACGGTTGTCTTACATAAATAGCGTTGAGTGCTTTTTGTGTCTGCTCAGCCTTCTTTTCTCTGTTTGCTTCCGTAATATCCGCAATCTCAATATCAAAAGACTTATGAAACATATCTTCACCGTTATAGTCAAGTTTTATGTTTGATTTTTTGTCATTTTGTGGTATAGTCTGATTGGGAGTTATAGCCCCATTATACGACCGTGAATCATTTTTGATTCTAAACTCCGAACGTTCTTTGGTCTTTTCGTTCACCAATAAAGGTTTTCTGTTGTTCAGAAGACCTTTTTTTATGATTCTGCTAGTATCATAAAAATCTATTTGTTTTTCATCTTCAAACAAAAATATCAAACAATCTTGTTTTTCATTTGTAAGCCGTGCTCCATTCAATGCAGCTTGTTTTCTCATAAAATCAGGAACTTCCGACCTGTTTTTAAAAGATAAAATCACACAAGTTGATTGTTTCAACGCTTGCCTATACCTTTGCTGAATATTATTCAAATTTCCAGATATTGATTTTAATTCAAATCTCACTCCGTTAATAATAAAGTCAGGATTTTTCTTGTTTTTTACAGAATGTTCTTCTTTAGGCATAAA
The DNA here is from genome assembly GCA_963648145.1 of bacterium. Lineage (GTDB taxonomy): Bacteria > Spirochaetota > Spirochaetia > Treponematales > Treponemataceae > Treponema_D. Next base: position 862 of record CAVJCY010000140.1, read on the forward strand.
AACTTCAAAACCTTTTTCTGCAAAGATTTTTGCTACAGTTAATTCAATATCAGCTTTGATTTTTTCATCATTGTTTTTTTGATTTTTTGGAACTCTGCTTTTATGAAGTTTTACAACTTTATCACCTTTTGTAGACAGTGCAGTACATTCTTTTTCATCTTTTTCAATTGCCTCTTTTTCAGCGTTGCTAAGATTTAATTTTATTTCTTCAAGTTTCTGTCTTAACTTTCTAACGTCCTTATCAATTCTTGCTTTTCCAGAAAATTGATTCTCTCTTTTGTTTTCAGAAAAATTTCTCTGATACTGATAACCTATTCTTCCGTTTGCCGGCGGAACAATTACTGTTCTTATTCCCTTTTCAAGTTCAACATCCGCTTTTTCCGTCTCTCTATCCTGCATTATTTTTTCAAAAGCATCTTTTCTTACTTTTATTTTCAGCATTTTTTCATTCTCCATATATAAGTTTTCTCACATTATCCCGATATTTTTTGTATGAACCGCCCTAATGATACAAAAGCAATGCGTTGTCCAATATGCAATTATCCATTCTCGATTACATTTTCAAATTTCAATCCACATAAGGATTTAATTTTTTACTGCGAAAAATGTAAAAAAAGAATAAATTTCAACAAAATCCGCCCCTATGACTTTTCGCTTGACGGAATAGAGTTTCCGCAGAACTGATTAAAGAAATAATTACAGTCTTTGAGCGTGAATCCGTTTTCCTTATGCTTTTTTATTTCGCTCACATACTCGCTGAACTTTGCCTTATAAAAATCAGTTTTCATAAGGCAAAATAAAAAATATTCCTCTATCCAGTCCATGCATCGCAATTCATCATCTTTTTTTTCAGTCTTGCGCTCCATTTTTTACCACCCCAAAGATTTTCTTACATCATCTGATTTTCTGTTGAATCTCTGCGACAGCGGAATAATTTTTCCGTCATCGTCATAAGTGATTGGCGCAAGTGTTTTTCTTGCCGCGTCAAAATCCGGTCCTGTATATCCAAGGCTTGACAAGTCCATTTTTCCGATTGTTCCTGGACTGTCTTTAGATTCCCATTCCTGCGCTTTCATTCCGTTTTGAGTAAGAATCTTGTTACATTCTTCTTCTGTCATTGCCCTTTTTATCTTGATTGAATGGGTTATAAACCAGTCGCCTTTTCCGCCGGTCTGCTGTTTTACAGTCGGATTTGTTGTGAACTGATAAAATCCGTTTTTAGGCATGTACTGCAAATCATCGTTTGCGTATTTGTCTGTCTTGCGCTTTTCAATTCCGGACTGTTTAGCCTCGTCTGTGTAGTCGTTGTCAGCGTCAATTTCAATCTCAAAAACAACCTGGTTCCATCTGTGCACATTGTCATAGTTTGAGCCTTTTATTTTTGTTCCGCCCTGCGGAAAAAACGGCAAGTCTCCGGCGTGCCAGCCTGGACGATATGCAAGTGCTGTAATCGCCCCCATTCCGTTTTTTATTCCTGTCCTGTTTGTAATATATCCGCGTGCAATAAGTTCATCTTTCATTTCTGCCGGAAAATAATGAGTGTCTCCGGTCTTATTTGCTTTTGAGTTGTTAGGATTTGAGACAGACGGAACATATTCTCGCCCGTTTTTTGCGTCTGTAAAATGAAAAGCCTCTTTTGCGTCAATCCAGACATTCATCGGCAAGTTTTCACTATTTCCGATAAACAACGCGGACGGTTTTCCGTGGGTATCAACATAGAAAGTTTTATAGATTGTCTTTGTCTTTTTCGGCGGTGCTTTTACTCTTAAAGTATATCCTTCTGCCTGCTCCGGAATAGCGTTTTTGAATCCGTTCTTTTCTGCCTTTTCATAAACCATTTTTCGGACGGTATCAATATCGCCTTTTCTTATTGCCTCCATATATTTTTTATCAATATCGCTTTCAGCCGCTTTTCTTGTTTTTTTCTTTGGCTGCAATTTGTTAGGATTTATCCACACAAAAGTCATTACCGGCTTGCCGTTTCTTATAACCTGTCTTTGAACTCTTACAAGTTTACTTCTGTCTTTTATCGATTTTGCAATCTCTGAATCTAATCTTACAACAATCATTGTTTTTCTCCCTTTCTGTTTTATTGATTTATTTATGATTTTCTTGACATCATCTTCAATTGGATATACATTAATGTTGGTGGTAGAAAAAGCCTCTGCTTTGCACGCACCTACCGGACACGCCAAGAAAGATGTCGACTTAAAATCCATGCTTGATAGTATGGATTTTTTTATTATAAAATTAGCAAAAGAAAAAACATATTTTCGGGTTTCTTTGTCGTAATTTATAGCAAGTTCTACACTTTCTTTTACAGTCTTTTGTTTTCCTTCATCAAAGTATTCAATTTGTCCAATAATTCCATAAATAACACCTTTTGAACTTGATGATTTTTCACATATGCGCCCATTTTTTAATATTTCAGGAATGAATGGAATATACTTAGCTTTATGCTGCATTTCATTGAAAGTTCTTATAGTTCCCTTTGTTTCCTTTATGTGCTCTTGAGTTCTTCCAGTAATATAAACGCTATGATTTCCAAGTGCCGGACATTTTAACTTTCCGTCTCTTGCATAAAGACTTAAATTAACAAGTGCCTCATCAATCTGTTGTTCTGTCGCATGAGATAATGGTTTTATCCCAGATATTAAAGGCGTTTTTTTTGCAATGGAGATTTTTGTTTCAGTTCTATTGCTTTTTGTCTGGTATTCTGCCGGATATTTATAGTGCCACTTCCCATTGCTGAACCAGCGTTTTATATATTTGCAAGATTTTTCAATTTCTTTTACTACATCTTTTCTAATCAGTATTTTCATTTTTTTTCACCTTTTCTTTAAGAATCTAAATCATCACAAAAGACTTTCTCAAAGATTTTCCAAAATCTCCGCCGTTATCTTCCGTCTGTCCAAAATCTTGCCCGTTATCCGTTTCTCTTTCGTTTTCAGATTCTGCG
>CAVJCY010000141.1:0-3791 GCA_963648145.1 bacterium
CAAGTGTTGAAATAAAAAGGCTCTTTCCGAACCGGCGCGGACGGCTTAAAAAATATGGCTTTCCTTCGGTTGCAAGTTTGTAAACAAAAGCTGTCTTGTCTGCGTAAACTGCATTGCGGGAGCGGATTTCTGAAAAGGTCTGAATGCCAATCGGCAAAAATCTTTTGTTAAGCATATGGGAACTATAGCATAGATTAAGAAATTTTTCAGATAACAGATACCAATTTTTATCTTACTCAACATAAATCAATATTAATCTCATTTACGAAAAGAGTTTTGAACAAATTAAAAAAAAATGATGTGTTTCTTTTAAACCCAAAATGACAAATATCGCAAAATTGCCCAGAGAGGAATACTTATCAAATTGCTTTGTGCCATTTCCTGCTGGCAATACTTTGACATTGATGTTCGAACTGCAACGGCTGGAGTAAATTTTTCGCCGGAAAAATAATAGGGTCTGTAATCTGTAATCGCTTTTCTTCTGAAATTGCTAAAGTTATAAGCTCAATAATACGCTCTGAAGTTGACTTTAGGTCAAGAAGAAAATGATTTTTTAGAGATGGCCTTAACAGAGTACTTTTTTAGGTTTTATTCCTACATTAAAGAAGTTCTGCTTCGATTTCTGATGCAATCATAGGATTTTCAAGTCTTATGCTACAAGCGTCCTGTTCTGTAAATCCTAGAAAATTTATGCTTCCATACCAAAGGATTTTTTCGTCAAAAATTGCTACGTGCTGGCTTACATCATTTTTTGTAAAAACTTTTATACCGCAATTTTCAAGCAATTTTGTGCAAGCTTCGAGTTTTGATTTTTTCTGCTCATCATTTTGTGATTTTACAAAAATCTGAATGTTTACACCTTCTGTGATAAGTTTTTGGGCAATCAGCAGAAAATCTTGAATTTGTGATTTTGATAAATATGGTGACATTATTACAATCTGATTTTTAGATTTTATAAGGTCTGTTTCAAAAACGCCTTTATATTCGTCATAAGAATAGATTTTGGAAATTTCACTTCCGTCGTAATTTGCTTTGTCAAAGGGAGCTTTATTGTCCTTTAAAGAATATCCCATTTGTTTGTAGCCTTTGAGCCTGTTCTGGTACATTCTGTCAAAAATCGGAAATCTGAAATCAACATAATCATAAATCTGAACTTCTTCTTTGCCTTCAAAATTTCTGTGTAAACGGCCACAATATTGTTGCAGCATTCCTTTCCAGCTAAATGGAAAAGCCAACATAAGAGTGTCCAAGCGCGGAAAATCAAAACCTTCTCCGGCGTATTTTCCTGTTGCAAGAACAATCAGGCTTTCTTCATTTGGAACTGAATTTAGTTTTTCAAGTTGCAATTTCTTTTGCTTTTGTGTTCCGTGACCTGTAATTAAAATTATATTCTGGGCACAATCTTTAAGCAAAGTTTCAAGTTTTTGTAAATGCTCAATTCTGTCTGAAAGAATCAAAGGCGTTCTGTTATTTTTTACAGCAGATTTTACATCTTCTGTAATCAAAATGTTTCGGGCTTCGTTTTCAATAAGTTTCTCGTAATAGTTGTTTATTTTGAGGGGTGTGGAAGTTTGATTTTCTGCAAAGTGAAAACTTGTAAATCGTGGAATAAAAATGTGGGCGAAATTTTGGGATTTATTCATCTGCTTTGTGCTTGTTGAATACAATATCGCTCCGCATTGGTAAAAAATGATTTTTTGATGGCCGTCTCGTCGAATTGGAGTAGCTGTTAAACCGTAAACATATTTTGCCCTAAAACTTCCAACAAGATTTTCTGTTTCAAAAGCAGAAACATGATGACATTCATCTACAATCAACATTCCGTATTTATGATTTCGTTTTTTTACTTCATCAGACTTTTTTTGTGTCAGCGATTTTACAATTGCAATATCAATTATTCCTGTTGATTTGTCTTTTCCGCCTGCGATTGTTCCTGCGTCAAAATTCAAGAATTTTTTGATTTCTTTTTTCCACTGTTCAAGCAAAGAATAAGACTGCACAAGAATCAGCGTGTTTGTTTTTCGTTCAGAAATTAGTGCAGAAGAAACGACAGTTTTTCCAAATCCCATTCCTGCACAAAGAATTCCATTTTCTGATTTTAAAAGGAAATTTAGGGCTTCTTTTTGGTCTTTATATAAGTTTTCATTAAAAGAAATGTCAATTTTAACGCCTGTTTCTCGTTTGTCTTTTAATTCATATTCTGCATTTACAGATTTTAAAATTTCCAAAACTTTTGTTAGATTTCCGCGGGGCAGGAGCAAAAAATCATCAGTTTGCTTTGAACAGTCGATGTAACGCGGTATTTTGTACAAAGGTAGATGCATTTTTAGATTTTTAAAATATTCAGGATTCAGAAAAACTGCAGTTTGACGCAAAACGCTAAGAGCTTTTTCTGAAATTCCAGCTTTTTGAATTTGAATGCAGTTTGAAAGGTTTAAAATAATTTTATATGTAAAATCTTTTGAAGATAAAATTGAATTTCGATTTTTTGTTGGAATTGAAGATATTTTAATATCGTTGCTATTTGTTGTAAAATTTTTGGATTCATCTTTTTCAGTAAAATCTGGAATGGACTTTTCAATTTTCGACAGAGTTTTTCTTAATAATTTTTCATCAATTTTTTGAACAGAAGATAAAAACTGCCATTGGTCGTCATAAGGTAAAAAGTTGTCGTTAACAAAAACAGAATGCTCTTGTTTTACAGACTTTCCCTGTAATGGAAGTGCAATTAAATTTCCGTATCCGCCTTTTGGAATTTCATCCTGATTTGGAAACATTCTGTCAAAACTTTCAAAAGAAATGGAATGACGATTTTGCATTGCTAATTTTAAAACTGCTGTCCCAAAATTTCGGACAATTTTTGCGGATATATTTTCGCTGAAAAAAATCCACAGGTGAGCACCGTTTCCAGAACGGGAAATTTCAATGTAACAGGGAATTTCAAGAGAATTGCAAACGGTTTTTACGGCAAGAATATCAGCTTTCCAATTTTCAATTTGAGAAGAAGATTTTTCTTCGTTTGTCTTGTGATTATCAAAATCAAAAGCGAGAAAACGGCACAAATTGCCTTCCATTAAAGGATAAAGTCCAATAACATCTCGGAAATTTTCGTCTTTTCCAGCAAGATGATTAAAAATGTAAGAATCATTTAATGTTACATTTTCTTTAAACGGACAGGTGGCACAGGAATATTTTTTCAAATCACATTTTCCGCTCTGCCATTTATTTGCACAAACTGGAGAGTATCCGCATTTTTGAGTTTTGGAATTAAACCAACGGAGGGCAAAAACATCGTTTCGACCAATAAAAAGTGATTTATAAAGAGCAATTTTTTCTTGAGGGGAACTTTGGTGGCTTATAACTTTTTGAAAAAGTGAAAAATCTTGTGGGGCGTTTTCGTTGTAAATGACTGTAGACTTTTCATGGATTTTAGAATTTTTGAAATCTGCTTTTTTCTGTAAAAAATCTTTTGTCTGGGGAAAAGTTTGTTGTAGTTCTGTGATTATTTGTAAGAGTTCTGTTTTGTTTAAGGATTCAAGGTAGGCTTTGATTTCCATAGGGATAGTTTACAGGGATTTTATGGGAGGAGGAAGATGTACAAAACGTGGTGAAAATCCTTCTTACAAAACTTATGATGTTACAGATTCAACAATTTCTGATTATGTTCCAGATTGCGGTTATTCGTTACTCTTCCATCCACCCCAGAACACCGCTCGCGTCATCTGCAAAAACAAGAGCGATTTTGTGTGTGGTTTTTCCGCTTACGCTGTAGCGTTCTGCGTAACCTTTCT
>CAVJCY010000142.1:0-3650 GCA_963648145.1 bacterium
TTATAGTGGAAGATTTGTGAATTTACCATAACCAAAACTTATACTGACCAAAAAACATTATATTTTTGGTATCTCTAAAAAAACATTTTCGATGCTTTTTTTTTAATTGCAATTTTTAGAGGTTCTCTTAACTATCCCCTTACTCTAAGTATTTACACTTCATTTCCCCAACAATCCCAGCCGAAAACTTCCCGACGTGCAAAAAGTTCTATTTTTTTTGTATCTGAACCAAAAATCCGTTCAATTCTACGCATAATTTCCTCAGGTTTTACAGAATGACCAAGTCTTGGGTGCATTAAAACCTGAGGAACTGTCTTATCTACACTTTTTATATGCCCTCGCATTGCCAAAAGGCAAAGTTCTGCATTTGATTTTGTATAACTTCCCATCCCTGAAAGTGGTTGCCCGTCTTTTCGTGTTTTTATCCATGTAAAAGCACATGTTTTATAGTTAAATCCCCATGCGTCAATGACTTTAAATACATCAGGTAAACACGGCATGGTTGTCCAGATAAAAAGGACACAGTTTTTTGCACGAAGTTTCTTAATAGTTTCCCCAAGAGCACAGATTTCAGATACTTCCATTGTTGAATAATGTTTTTCAGGACAGAAGTTTCCGCCCGTTTTGCCTTTTCCCCAAAGGTAAGCCCATGGAGGGTCGGCATATATTATGTCGTATTTGTTTTGAGTTGAGGTTATATCAATTTTCATATAGTTTGTTTTATTTCCCCAATTTTCTAAAAGAATTTTTCATAGTAAGATTTTGTTTCAGAATATTTAAGAGTTTTAAAAAACATCTTTGCTGCAATTGTCGGGTTTAACTGCTGAACTTTTAAAATATCAAAAGAAATATTTTTACCATCATCTTCACAGTCTTTTGCATAAACAAAAAATAATGGAGTCAATTTATATCCAGAGATTTTTCCATTACCTCCACGTTCTGTTCTTATTTCAAGTTTCGATTTTTCTATTGTTACTTTTGCTCCAATAATGTCAGGATCATAGTTTAATAATAATTTACTTAAAGCTGCAGGAGTCCATACTTTAAAATGATTTCTACCAGCCGGTCTGATTTCTCCTTGTATATCTGCCCAAAGCTGAACTTGGTTTGCAGGCAGCATTACTAAATATCCGCAGGTATCTTCTGTACAAATAACATCTGCATACTTTTTTGTATAATTATTTGAAACTGCAATATTCACGCTTTCTTCAGAGAAACTATTGATATTGTGTCCCATAACATCAAAAAAGTTTAAATTTTTCTGTTCCTGTAGCATTGCTTCAAATTGAGGGTAGCGTGTTAAAAAGTCCTGTGTTATTTTAATTTTTCCGTCTTCATCATATTTCGGTAAGTCATGTTCGCTAGCCTTTGCTCCCGGTTCTTTAAATTCGATTGTATAAATCACTAAATCAATTACAGTAATTAATGCACTGTCAATTCCTCCGCAACCACCAGCCTGAATCAACATTCTGCGTTTATCCAGTGTTGAATAAACATAACGAGGTACTAAATTGTAAGATTTTATTAAATTTTCTACATCAGCGGGAATAAAATCTAATTCTTCAAAACAATTAACAAATTTGTCTAATTTAAGCATATTTGCAAAAGTCTGAGCATAAACACACTCGCTAAAGACAGCCGACTGTATATTATTTCCGTCTTGATAACTTTTTTGAATTTGATGTTCCAAAGCAGGACATTTCTTTGATAACTCTGCAAAATCTAAATTTTCACGGCTTGTGGCTCTCTTCCAAAGTTTTTCTCTTTCTGCTTTATTAAAAATAACCTTTGTAGGAATAATGCTGTAGAATTCTTACATAATTTCTTTTTGTAACTTTGTTAAAGGGATAACTTTACTTTGTTCTTTCATACATTTATCTCCATAGCCATATTAGAATGAATTAAATCAAAATATTCATTTTTTACTTCAATTCCAAGAATATTTACAATCCGCTGATTTATTTTGTCACGGTAAAATCTAGGATACTTTATATTTTCCTGAATACCTACATTGTTTTTTGTGATTATAAAATCACCGGCTTTTTTTATCATTTCATCCGTAATGGTAGCAAAAAACTCTTTATCAGCATTACTTAGTAAATGCCAGATTACCGGCATCTTCATCAAAAGACTTACAGGATAATTTATTCCACCGTCAAATAGTCGCCAATGCCAATAAGTAAAAGATGAATTTATCAGACAGAAAACATAATTAAAAATATCTTTGTCATCAAAATAAAGCGTAACTTGTCCGCTTCGGTTCAAAGTTCCGGCAAATGCAGTTGTATAATATCGGCAGGTATTTGGCATTGAAATCATAAACTGCCCGCTTTTTCTTACAAGCGATTCCAATGTATAATTTTGTGCTTTTACCAAAAGACAGTCATAAAGTGCCTGCAATTGTTTAAAGCATTTGTAAAACATCTGATTTTTGTCTGTTATTTTCTGTCTTCTATCTGGCAAAAAATCATTAAGAGTTTCTTTTTTTAGAAGTCTGCCCCTTTCAGTCTGTTTAAAACGAATTAATGGAGTCAACTTAAACCCGCTTGCATTGTCAGAACGCACAACTGTAATTGCAGCCCGAACGGCATTACTTGTATTTGTATTGAAAATACCATGTTTTCGTCCGCAGAAAATATTTCCCGGAACGTTATCAAAGGAGTAAATTTCACCATTGTAATTGTTCATTATCTGACGAAGCGAATAAAACTTTTTTCCGGAGATAAAACTGTACGGCGTAATTATGACCGAAGACCTGCTCTGTGTTATGATTTTTTCCATAAAGCAGGAATATAGTTCTTTAGAATCATTTAAAACTTTTGTATTCTGCCAGTCAAAGCCAGTTTCTTTTATGTTTGCATAAGGTGGATTTGAAATAACTTTGCAATTTTTCGGAAGTGTTACTTCTTTTGAAAGAAAATCGCCTGAAATGACATTTATAAAATATTCTAAATCTTTTCCATATTTTAAAAGAATGGAAGTTTTACAGATTTTTAATGCTGTTTCATCTGAATCATATAAATAAAGTTTTTTGTCCAAAATTAAAGTGCGGACTTTTTCTTTCCCTAGTAAATCAAGATAAGTTAAAATCAGTTTTCCTGTTCCACAAGCAACATCACAAATGTTTTCTCCATTCAAATCTGTAAAATATAGACTCATAACATTTGCAACATCTTCTGGAGTATAATACTGTCCGTTATTTTTCTTTTGAATCTTGTTTTCTATAGCAAGTCCTATTTCGTATAACTCACCGAATTTACTTACTGTTAATAAATCATTTTCACTAGAAGTTAAAACATAATTGCAGATTAAATCCCAAAGTTCAGAAAGTCCATATAATTCAACATCTTTTTGATAATCTTCTATTGTGTATGATTTAAATCTTGCAATTTGAGAATCAGAAAGAACATTTTTTGTTTGTTTTTTTTGTTTGATAAACGGTTTGTATGAAATAAAATCAAACAAAGTGTCTTGCTCTAATATATTATTTTTCATGGGGTTGTATTATATCATACTTTTTTGATTTTTAGCATAACCAAAACTTATACTGGCAGGGCTTCCGCATTATAAATTCTGAAGAACTCTGAGCTGGCAGTTTTCGCGTTTTATGCAAAGTGTTCTTTTGTGGCTCAAGGGAATTTTCGGTTTTT
>CAVJCY010000143.1:0-3616 GCA_963648145.1 bacterium
AAAAACCGAAAATTCCCTTGAGCCACAAAAGAACACTTTGCATAAAACGCGAAAATTGCCTGCTCAGAGTTCTTCAGAATTTATAATGCGGAAGCCCTGGCTCATCAGATTTTAAATATAGAATTTTTTTAAAAATTAGTGTATAGTGCTTTATCATGAGTCAGCCAACTCTTTTTGATATAGATGAAAATCATACTGTAGAAAGCATCTCAAATCCAAAAACGTATAAAGGTATATATGCTTTTCATAAATATTGGGGCAAGAAACCTATTGAGAGTTTAGATTATTGTATAGAAAATTGCACAAGGAAAAATGATATTGTTTTAGACCCATTCTTGGGGTCTGGATTAATTTCTAAAGAAGCAAATAATCTGGGAAGACGTTTTTTAGGAATTGATATAAATCCATTTTCAATAGAACATACATTGTTTTTGTTGTCATTGCCAAAAGCAGAAGATTATAAAGGTGCAATAAACTCAATAAAGAAAAATATTTCATATAAAATTTCAGAAAGTTATACATTGGAAAATGGCGATATTGCAACACATTTTCTGTGGAATAAGGATACTCTTCAAGAAGTTTGGATTAAGAATAATACTTCAAGAAAAAAAATACAATTGAAACCTACTGATTTTGATTTAAGTCAAATTGAAAAGTTTAAAAATTATTCTGTTAAAAATATTCAAAAAGGGACTTTTTTTGAAAATGCACGGATAAATTCTTCTGACAATATGACTGTATATGATTTATTTACAAAACGTGCATTGCGTAATATTGATTTAATTCTTGATGAGATTAATAAATTTTCCGGAGATATAAAAAGGGCGCTCCAATTAACGTTGACTTCTTCATCAGGACAGATGTCGAATATGGTGTTTGCCATTACAGGACGAGGAAAAACAAAAAATCAGCAGTCAGAAAAAATTGAAGTCGGAAGTTGGGTTATCGGCTTATGGAGACCAGATTTACATTTTGAAATAAATGTATGGAATTGTTTTGAGAATAAAGCGAAGAAATTATATAAAGCATTATTGGAGCAAGATTTTTCTTCTGCAGAATATAAAGACTCCATTTCTGACTTCTATGAAAATCAAGCCAAGATAGGAATTGTTCAAGGAAACTCAAAAAATGAATTAAAAAAAATTCCATCTGAATCTATAAAACTGATTATTACAGACCCTCCTCATAGTGACCGAATTCCTTATTTGGAATTAAGCGAAATGTGGAATTGTTTATTAAATAAAAAATCAGATTTTTCAGAGGAAATTGTTGTATCAAATGCTAAGGCTCGCAAGAAGAATAAAGAAGAATATTTGAATGATATGCGCGAAATATTAAATGAATCTTCAAGAATTTTAGCAAAAGATGGTTATTTGCTGCTTTATTTCAATGCAAAAGATAAAAATAGCTGGAGTTTTTTTGATAGCCTTGAAAAGCAGCACTCTTTGATTTATCTCGGTTCTTTTCCAATGGAATATTCTGCTAATTCTGTCGTGCAGGATAACAGAAAAGGGGCGATGAAGTCTGATTATGTGCTGGTTTTTAATCATTCAAGGACTGAAAAAACAATAGGAATATTTTGTAAGATAAAAGGATGGACAATAGACAAACCTTTTAAGGATATGGAAAATGCCTAGCAATTTCAATAAATGGAAATCTGTTTATGATTCTGAAGAGTTAATTCCTTTTTCAGAAGACAAAGAAGCTTTGTTGTGGCTGAAAGTAAAATCCATAGTTCGCAAGGAAATTATTAAAGAGTTTTGTTCAGAAAATCAGATTGTTTTAAAAGAAAGTTCTTTAACAAGACAGTTTGAGGAACTTTTTAATTTGCTTTGTTCCGATGTTGATGAATCGCATAAAAAACTTGATTCCTATATCTTTTCTAAAAATGCGGAAATTTTGAAAGAAATAGATCAAGAAAAATTGGTTTCTGAACTTTATAAATTGAAAAACTTTGAATGGGGTGGTGATTATCAAAATTCATTGGATAAATACTTAGTTAGTCATTATGTAAAAGTCATTCAATCTTTTGAAGAGTTGACTTCCAAATTCGATAAGGAAATAAAACACGCTGTACAAGGCTATATTCTTAATAGCTGGTACAATCATTGGTCAAGCATATTAATCGAATATATTTTTAAATCTCATAAAATAGTTTTACCTACTGTTGGTCAAATAAAAAGTGTAGATTTCTTTGTGAATCAGATACCTTTTGATTTAAAAGTTACATATTTTCCTGCAGAATTTCTGAAAGAACAAAGAAAGTTAAGAGGTTATCCTGTAGAATTAACATACTTGAAGGCAAAAGCAAAGGAACTTGGAATTAGTTTTGACAAAGACGCAAAGTCAAGTGAAATTTATTATGAGATTTCAGAAAAACTAAAAGACAGAAATTCAAAAGACACTTTGAAAGTTTTAACGTCATTAAAACAGGAAAATCTTGGTATTGTAAAAGAGTGCATGGAAAATCCTAAATTGCTTATAAAATGGCTATATGAAAATCAGGGTGAAATGCGATTTGGTTCTGAGAACCGACTTTTTCTACTTTTAATCGATACAGAGGATTTTTCGGCATCGTGGAAACTAAAGAGAAATTTAGATTTATTAAAGCCAGCAATTTACAATTATTTGGATAATTTTAATAGCAAATCCTTAAAAGATATGAGAATAGATTTTATGTATCAAGGTAAATTTAAGATTTATAAAACTTATGCAGATATAATTTTTGTGATGAAATAGAACCAAATTTTCTTATAATAAATCTATTGCCATCCAATTTTCATTTTACTCCGCCTTGCACATCAACTTGAGACACCTTCGGAAGCCTCTGAAAACAAAAAAAACTGTAATTGGCAAGAATTAATTTTATTGGCTTAATATATGGAAAAAATTGGAGATAAAAGGAAATGAAAATTCTTGTAATCAACTGCAGCACGGTAAAAAACGGTGCGACGGCGGAAATTGTGAGACTGGTTTCTGAGTTTTGTGGAAAAGGCAATTAGGTCCGTGCGTTTTGCATTGACGACTACGAGGTAAAATTGTGACGGGGCTGCCGGAAATGCCACGAGAGCGCAGAATGCTCAATTTTGGACGACACAAAAAACTTATGGCGGAATATGAATGGGCTGACAAAATAGATTCCGTTTCGCCGTCATACTGGGCGGACATTCCGTGGCAGTTTAAGGGTTTTATCGACAGATGCACGCCCTGGTGCAACACCCACGAACCGCACGCAAAAATCTCAGGCGGCAAAAAAGGCTACACAATTGCGCTCAGAACTGGGGCTTCAATGCCTGAATGCGAAAAAATAATCGGCAGCATCGAGCATTTTTACGGTCATCTTGAAATTGAAGCGAGCGGAAACCGCAGGTTGGAGCGAGCGCGGAGGATGAGCGTGAGCGAAGTGTGGAACGCCGACCCGAACAGTGTGAGGGAAACGCCCAGCCTATAATCTCCGTTCAATCTGGATTAGTGGCACTTATTACAACATTTTTTCTGTAGCGCAGATGCTGAACGAGTTGGACTTCCGCATTTTGAATTGCGTCACTTGGGCAAAGACGAATCCTCACCGAATTAAGAAATACTGCGAGCCATTTGTGGGTGGCGGGGCGGTTTT
>CAVJCY010000144.1:0-3584 GCA_963648145.1 bacterium
TATTCTTAGCTGCTGCCTCCCGTAGGAGTCTGGGCCGTATCTCAGTCCCAATGTGCCCGTTCAACCTCTTAGTCCGGGTAACTATCGTCGCCTTGGTGAGCCGTTACCTCACCAACCAGCTAATAGTACGCGGGCCGTTCCTTCAGCGTTTCTACAGAAACTTTCCTCTGCATCCTCTAACCCTACAGAGCTTATTCGGTATTATCTGCTATTTCTAACAGCTATCCCCATCTAAAGGGTACGTCACCCACGCGTTACTCACCAGTCCGCCACTCTAGGAAGAAAGCAAGCTTTCTTCTTGCCGTTCGACTTGCATGCTTAAGACGCGCCGCCAGCGTTCGTTCTGAGCCAGGATCAAACTCTCCATGATTATTTCAAAACCCCGAAGGGTATTGATTTTCACTTCTCTAAGTTCAACTCCAGCATTTTGCTTTGAATTGATTTTTCAAACAAGTTTAAGAACTAAACTTGCGGGTATGTTTTATTTTTTACAAAAAAATAAATAAAAATATAATCAAATCTTTGAACTAAACTAGCGATTTCTCACTTATTTAAAACATCACTTGTTTTATTCTTTCCTTCCCTGTTATGTCAAAAAACTATATCACCTTGCAATCTGTGTTGCGACGGTGAGAGAAAATATACGCTCATTATAAAAAAGTGTCAATAGAATTTTTAATTTTTTTTTATTTTTTAGCAATTTATCAGTACAAGGAATAAGCCCCCGTTTAGAAAAAATGTCGTGACACGGCTTATGCCTGAGAGAACATAATCTTTAATCTGTTGTCATCATCGTACATTCAGAAGCGTTTTCTAAAGGTAACCTCTGAAAAATACCTTTTTTTCTCCAGAATATCTGTAGTAACCAATTCTTTTGCGTTTTTTTTCATATTTACAGATAATTTTTGCTCTGAATCCTTTATGGGAACCTCTGAAAACGCGATGTTTTAATTAGTTGTATTTTAACTCGCACGTTTCTCTAAATAAAGCATTGAAAATGATTTTTTAGAGATACCCTTAATTGACGTAAAACTCGCTTTGTTTATTTTTTTACTGTCCGCCGGCCCGGTGCTGGAGCAGCCGCGAAGGTAATTTCAATTACCGAAGCGGAAGCCCGCAGGCGTGCAATTTGCACTGCCTGCGGACTTTGAGCGAATAGCGAACTGCGGAATGGACCGTTTGGACTTGGCATTTGGCCCAGCAATTCAGCAAGAAGGGATAGTCTTAATAACTAAGGAAGGGAACACGAAATTTATAGAAATTAATTTTGTTCTTTCAGTGCCTCTTCGAGTTCCGTCATTTTCCCAAAAAAAAGGAAGCCCCTTGTATAAAATTCAGAAAAAAAAATCAAAGTGACGGTCAAAACAGGAAGTCAAAATGCATGGGGGCTCAAAAATCTACGTCATTCCGAGCTTGTCTTCCCACAAACTTTCTACCTTCCACCTGGTCCCATATTTGGATGGCTTCCCTCTTGAGCTCCGCCATTTTCTCCGCTTGTTTTTGTGTAAATATAATTTGAAGTTGTGGTCTGGATGTCTGTTACGGTTTCTGAACCACCCGAAAGTGTCGGCAATTCAACGTAAAGATTATTGAATGTACTTCCACCACTTGCAGTTGCTCCGCCTACAGCCTTATATGTCGTGCCATTTGCAATTTTTGGTGAAGATAAAATCATTACATAATTCTGATTTGCACTTGCAAATGCTGACGGCAAGTCAAAAGCAAAAATTGCCCCACCGGCAGAATCTTCAATGGCAAAAGTTGAACTACCCGTACCAGATGAACTTGAAGAGCTAAAATAATTTCCAGAAAGAACGACCGTGCTTTGTGAACAAGCTGAAGCGGTTGGAGTAGAATAATTGCTTGTTCCAATTCCCATTACAAGTCCACCGGTAATTGCGAATGTGTTTGCGTCGCAGTCAAAAGCACATTCCGGAATTGTCGCTGTAAGGGCTACAATGACGCCACCAGAAATTGTCAGGTTTCCGTTTGAATCTATTGCGTCGTTGTTTGAAGAATTTGCGTAGATATTTCCGCCGCTGATTATAATCTGGCTTGTGTAACCTGATGTGTCGCGGCTGGCATTTATACAGTCGTCGGTACAGTTCAAGTTCAAAATACCGCCGGAAATGAACACTGCCTGTTTGCCTTCAATTCCTTCTGGACTCAATTTTGTGGTTTCGCTAGCAGTCACGCCGTTTGCATCCATAACTTCATAAGCAGAAGATGATTCATCCTTTGGAGTGCCGGTTGTCGTGATGTTGA
Source organism: bacterium (assembly GCA_963648145.1). Taxonomy (GTDB): domain Bacteria; phylum Spirochaetota; class Spirochaetia; order Treponematales; family Treponemataceae; genus Treponema_D. The sequence goes on from CAVJCY010000144.1 coordinate 2,266, forward strand.
TTTTTCCGCCTTTAATTAAAACATAAGGATATGGATCATCGGTCGTTTCCGTAGTTTCAGGGTCATCATCATAATCCCACTTTGCAGAAATACCTTTGCTTACCGTTGTAGAAGTGATTGTACCGCCGTTTATTACGATAAAACCTTCGCCCGGATTATCCTCCGACCCTTCAACAATAATTCCCCGGCTTTCATTGTTTGTATACGTACCAGTTCCATTGATTGTGATTTCGCCGTCGTCCATCACAAATCCGTTTACACTCTGAATTGCGTTTCTACCACTTGAATTCACAGTGATTTTTCCGGCAAAAACCCGGATATAATCTTTTGAATAAATTCCGTGTTTGTAGCCTTCGTTTACTGTGAGGGAGCCTGTGCCGTTTGCACTGCAAATTAAAAGAGGACCTTTTGCGTAAACCGAGCCTTTTGTATCAGCACCTTTTGCCCATTTTGACGTAACTTCAGCCCCTTCCTCTGCTGTTCCAGTGAATGATGATGAATAATAATCCGTACCTTCTGCAGAACTGTAGCCGGTACCATAAGAACGGCCGTCAGTCAGGGAGTTTTCCCCTTCAAGTGCCAAATAAACGGTAGATTTTGCGTCAACATTGATTGCAGGATAATTTCCGCTCGAAGTGATTACCGCGTCGTGCAAATAAAGTGAGATTATTCCTTTTTTGTAGGAAGAAATGTTGATTGCCCCTTTTTCCGCTGTGCCAGTTATGTCGAATTTTAAGTTTGATTTGTATGATGATGAATCGACAGAAAGAAGTCCCTCTGAAAGGCTTGCAGAAATTTCTGTTTCACCGAGAGTTACCGTGGCCTTCTCTCCTCCGTCCGTAAGGGAAGTCCAGGTAGAATTATCAGCAGAAATCTGGAGAGTGCTTAAATTGATGTAAATCGTGCCGTCAAAAGACAGGCTTTCGTAAGTATCTGCGTCGGTAATTATGTTTCTTGATGGTACGTTCGGCAAATAAGAATTTGCCCAGGAATTTATGTCGATGGCAGTCGCCGAATTAAAACTTGTGATTTCGGAAGTTACAGATGATGAAGTTTCAGAAGATCCGCCTGTATTTCCTGTGTTTTCTTCATCAGAATTATTTGTAGAAAAATTACAACCTGAAAAAATCAAACTGCCGGCTAAAAGTGTCCCAGAAAAACACTTTATAAATTTTTTAATTTTCATTTTCCATTGTCTCCTAAAGTATTAAAAAAAGTATAGGGTATCTCTAAAAAATCATTTTCAATGCTTTTTTTTAGAGAAACGTGCGAGTTTTAATTCGTTGATATAGCACGAATTAAAACATCGCGTTTTCAGA
>CAVJCY010000145.1:0-3409 GCA_963648145.1 bacterium
GAAAATATTTAAAATATAATGTTTTTTTGGTCAGTATAAGTTTTGGTTATGGTAAATGGCAGGATAAAATGATGAATAAAAAAAAGCACTCGTAGTCAGTACGAATGATGAAAAGGGAAAAAGTTCTTTGCAATCAGAAAATCAAAAAGGCAAATCCACGCCAAAATACGGTTCATCCTCGTGAATCTCAACAACTCCACGAATCGGCTTGTCGGAATATTTCAGGATTTTTTCGCGGTAAGTCTGCCGAGTCTGCGGATTTTCGATTTCTTCGCGCCGGGCTTTTGAAAGCTCCAGAAATTCTGTCTCTCTGTCGATTCCCAAAAAACGGCGGTTCAGAAGCGAGGCGACAATTCCTGTAGTGGAGCTTCCAGTGAACGGATCTAAAATCCATGCGTTTTCTTTTGTGGAAGCAAGGATAATCCGAGCAAGGAGCGGAAGCGGCTTTTGAGTCGGATGCTTTCCGCAGGATTTTTCCCACTTCGCGATTGCCGGCAAGCTCCATAAGTCACGCATCTGAGTTCCTCCGTTGATTTCCTTCATCAGCTCGTAGTTAAAATAATGCGAAACTTTTTTGCTTTTTCTTGCCCACAGAATAAATTCAGTCGAATGTGTAAAAAAACGGCACGAAAGATTCGGTGGCGGATTCGTCTTTGCCCAAGTGACGCAATTCAAGATTCGGAAGTCCAGCTCGTTCAGCATCTGTGCAACCGAAAAAATATTGTGATATGTACCGCTAATCCAGATTGTTCCGTTGTCCTTCAAATGCGAGCGACAGGCAGAAAGCCACCTGCGGTTAAAGTCGTTGTCCTTTTCAAAGCCTTGAGACTTATCCCAGTCGCCCTTGTTCACGCTCACCTGCTTTCCAGATTGAACGGAAATTCCTCCGTTTGAAAGAAAATACGGCGGGTCGGCAAAAATCATATCGAACTTGAAATCAAACTGATTCAAAAGCTCAACGCAGTCGCCTTGAAGAAGAGTAAAGTCACGGTTCAGGGATTTGTAAAAGGAGCGGAGCATTTAATCTGTTACAAGCTCAGGAGGAACTGGCAATCCTAGCTCAACAAGCGGAATATATTCAAAATAATACTGACATCCGACGCTAATAATATAATCTAAAACATCTTTGTATTTTGGATCTCTAAACCAGTTATCCAGCAAATACATATATTGAACTTTTATATTCGCAGGAGCCATCAATTTTTGATATTCTTTTTTCTTAAAATCACAAGTCTGCAATTTTTCATCAACAGAACCTGCAGCCTGCTGATGCTTACATTCAATTATATACAATGTATTGTTGATTATCACATAAATACTGTCATCAGGAAGCAACTGCTTTGAAATATATTTTTTCCAATCAATTTCTATTTCTTTTAAAAAATTATAGAAACCATGTTTTTTGAATATTCTTGCAACTTTTTTGTTCTTCGTAATAAACAATTCCATTTTCAATTTTGTATCTTGGTTGCTTTGCTAAAAAAGTTGCTAAATCTACTTTTCCTTCAAATACAAGACCTGTTCTTGTATTGCCTCCACCGATACCACCTTTAATCATAAAATCCCCTGTTAAAAAATATTTGCTATATTCATAACTAACAATTCACTCACAGCCCCTCGTTTTTTCGCATTTGAATTTATCATTCTACTGGCAGAAATCCTTTCGATTGTAAAATCCGAATATAAATCATCAAAAAAATTATCGTTTGGCTCTGTGTTTTTTGGGTCTGAATTGCTGAGTAATATTTTAGCACCTTTTTCAGAAATTTTTTCCACGAATTTTTCTAATTCAATCTGTTCATTATCGCCAAAATTATTTTCTGAATACGAAGTAAAGGCTGCTGTCTGTGTGAGCGGGCGATATGGCGGGTCAAGATAAACAAAAGTTTCTGAATCAATAAAATTCTTGCAGTCGGAATAATCACCGACTTTCATCTGCACATTCTGCAAAAGTTCTGAACACGATTTTAGATTTTCTTCATCACAAATTAAAGGATTTTTTGCGTTATTGAACGGAACATTGAATTCACCTTTTTTGTTCACGCGGTAAAGTCCGTTGAAGCAGGTTTTATTTAAAAATATGAACAGTGCCGCTTTTTCAATATTTTCAGCGTCATTCCCATTTACTTTTAATTCGTTGTAGCGATTTCTCTTTTTATAAAAAAGAATTTTATTTTCTTCCAAAGTCTGATTTTTATATTCCCGCTGAAGTTCGGAAAGTTGCTCTGTCAAAAGGTTGCAGGCGTTTTTCGTTTGCAAATAAACATTTATCAGCTCAGAATTCACATCATTTATCAGCACTTCTTCCGGGTGGCATTTTTGAAGCACATCGAACAGAACCGCACCACCGCCAACAAACGGCTCGCAGTATTTTTTGATTCGGCAAGGATAATGTTTTCTGATTTCCGGCAAGAGCTGAGTTTTTCCGCCTGCCCATTTTACAAAAGGATGTGCTGTGCTTTGCATAAAATTACTATACACGTTTTTTTGCAAAACTTCCATAATGACTAAGCGTTAGGGATTGTAGGGGCTTGTAAAATAGGAAATGCGTCAAGAAAAATTGCGAATACTTGAAGCAATTTTTTAGCATTTACTATTTTATGAAGCGGCAGCGTAACCCCGAAAAGCCCGACCCGAGGAGCTGTCCAATAAGTAATGTCACCATGAATTTATTTCAGGGGCTGTTTAACAGAGATTTTCGAAATAAATTCGGAATGACATTTCTTCGCCCGGAATGTCTCTATAAAATGAACTTATCAGGCAGCCCTAACGAACACCAGAATTTACTTTTTACGTCAACGCTCCACATTATCGTGGCCGCCCAAAAGCTAAGCATTGTTGTAAAAAGAGGCTGGCTGAAGTTTTTTTTGCCAGAACTTTTTGAATTTTCTGTGCCGTTATTTCTTTTTGAAACGAAAAACAGCACAGAAAAAACAATCGCCAGGGCAACTGTAATCAAAAGGCACATCAGGCAATAACCTCAGACCGTCTGGTTTTAATTGCAGATTTTTTCTTCAGATTTTTAACCAAAGCCGCAACTCCCATTCCTGCCGCCCAGAACGCTGTTGTAAGCAACGCCATTCCGACTCCAACGGTCGCCATTTCGCGCAGCATTCCAGGAATTTCTGCCGGATTTTTCATCGCCGTAAAGAAAGGCGGAACAAGGCTTATTTCGCCGTGGTACAAATGCTCAACAGTAAGCAGGAAACTTCCGCCGTAAAGCATTTTTTCAAGGATTCCAAGTTTTTCCTTTACTACAGCGATTTTGTGATTTTTCGCCGTCTTTGCCTCGTCAAGAACTAAATCCGCATTGTGTTTGTACACAAGCTTTTTTGCGACTGTAAGAACAACAGCCTCCGCCAATGGAACAGTAAAACATGCCATAATTTCCTCCAAAAAAAGTCAATGA
>CAVJCY010000146.1:0-3208 GCA_963648145.1 bacterium
AAAGCTCCAGCCTCTTACTACATATAGTTTTTTCTCTTTTTTAATAATTGCCGCCGCTTTTGAAAATCCTGAGTTTAAATCCTGCCCGATGTAGATTATGTCGCTAGCCTTTACTTCAAACGGTGCGCACGTGCATTTTTCTTCGTCAAAATCCGGGTAAACTCTGCCGGCTCTTAAGTTTACAAAGCGTCCCTCAAGAAACGCCATTCGCTCGTTTTCGTCATAGATTGCATAAAGTGATTTTACGTAAGACGGGGAGAGCGTCGTGTTAAAGCGTGTTTCTCCGCGAACGAGTACATATTTTTGACCTGCCTTTTTTAGCGTCTGCACGACGTTATAAAGTCCGCGGTAACCCTGCACGGTTGTAAAATACATAATATACGGTATGCGTCCGCCTGGAAGTGTCAGGCGCGTTCTTTCGCGGATTGCCTTGTTTGCCTCAAGAACTTTCTGCTGGCTTAATTCGTCTATTTCGTCGCATAAAAAAATATTTAAGTTATATGCGTAAATGTTCCCCGGCTGTTCGATTGCAATAAAAAAGAATTTTACCGTGCCGATTGTGAGAATGTTGTCTTTTGCATTGTAGCGGTACTGCGAATGGCTGCGCTTTAGGATTGCTTCAAGGTCTTTGTAGATTGTCTTTTGTGCAAGCGTGATTGTGATTGAGCCGATTCCGACGCTTACGTCATAGCCGTTGTAGCGGTGCACAATGTCCAGAATGCAGAGAACTATTGAAAATGATTTTCCGCAGCCGTAACCGCCGGCAAGAATGAACCAGTCAAAATCCGGGAAAGCCTGAGGAGCGGTTACAATCTGCTGCTGGTGCATAAAAGGGCGGATGTTTAATTCGCTGCCGCTATTGCTGATTTTCTTCTTCGCCATTGTTTATTTCTACATTTCCTGCCTGCAGTAAACTTTCCGCGCTTGCCTGTGCAAACTGAATATTGAGCGGCTCTCCGTTGTCCAGCTTGATTGTCGGGGTGTCTTCGTAGCCTCGTGATTTGCCTTTAAGCCTTAAATACCATTTGGCGGTTGCAACATCGCCGTTGAGCATTTCTTTAAAAACTTGATTTTCTGCGATGTCCAGCATAAGTTCTTTTTCAGCTTTGACTGCTTCTTGTGTTGCGTCCCATTTGTGAATGTAACGGTTCACTGTTTCCCACGCGATATTTTCGCCGGTTATTGCTGCAATGCGCCGCTGTATTTTTGATATGAGCCCCTGACTGTCTTTTATTGCTTCAAGCATTTGTTCCTGTGTGATTTTCTTTGCCATTTAAAACCCCTTTTTTGATTTTGGAATTTCCCGGATTTTTGACCGTCTCTCGATTTTTCGATTTTTTTATGCTCCCTTTACCATTCTGAATAAATCTTCAAGTGATTTGATTTTTGCGCAGGAGCGTGCTATATTATCTATGGGGTTTGTCTGATTTATTTCAGATTCGCTCCTAGGGGCAGTCACGTTTCGGACGTATGCTAGAGGCCGGCTATCGGCACTAAGCGGCTGTCGATTTTTTTTCATTCTGTAAGCAGTTTGTAATTCAAGTTCTTTTTTCCCTGCTCTGTATTCTTCACATAAAATAACACCGTTTGGTTCTTGTTTCTTAAATATAATTACAGAATTTCCTGTCTTATTTTTTTCTGTGCTTAAACTTATATCTGTTGTTGTATCAATAATTTCTTTCATATCGTCCAGGTCATCTGGTTCTAAATTGTGATTAGGATTATCAAATGAATGTCTTATTGAGTCGCTATCCAATATTACACGCTCAACATCTAAGCCTGTCGCTTTCTTTATTCTGTTTTTTGCATCGTCTTGAATAGTTCCCAATGAAACTCTCACATTTTCCTTTGAGTTCTTGTGATAGTTAATAAACTTGTGAAGTTCATTTTTAGACAAAACTTTTAAAGCACCTTTTTTCTTCGGCTCTTCTTTCTTTTCTCCAGAACTTCCGCCTTTGCTTACAAACTGACCGTTTCCGCCGTGTTCCGCTCCGTTTGCGTCGGTCTTGTTGTCGGGAATGTAGCCGTGTTTGAGTTGAAAAAATAAAGCGTCGAGTGTCATTTCTATTTTGCCACCGTTGCCCAGTCTGTGCCGTATTTGTCTATGATGATTTTGAAATCTTCCAGGTCGTGCTTTTTTACAGAATAAACTTCGCCGCCGTCTGTGCCGTAATCAATGCCAATGTGCAGCAGTTCGTGGAATAAAAGAATTTTTATCTGGTCTTCGCTCATTCCGATTACGTTGTTTGTGTATACTGTGATTGTGAAGTCTGCGCTGATTGCCCACTGGTTTTTGCTGGCGACTTTTTCGCATTCGCCAAGGACTAACTTTTCCGGGCTGTTCTTTTTTGAACTGTCGCTTTCAAGGTATATAATGCGCGCACGGCTGTTTTTGATGTATTCAAGTTCCGGCGTGTTTTCTATAAGTTCCTGTGCTATGCGCTCGTAGTTTTTGTTGATTGCCCTGTGTTCCATAGTTGCCTCCGTCTTTATAGTCATTCTGGAGGGCAAAAAAAAGACCGGCTGTTGTTGCCGGTCAATAAGTTTTCAGTATTTTATATTTTGACTTTTTGTCAATGAATTTTCTTTTAATAGTTTCATTGCCCGGCGCATTCCGCTGTTTTATGCACTCGGTCAGTCTTTAGCGGGATAATTTCAATTTTTATTCTGCCAATGTAGTATTTTCCGCCAATTATTTTTAATTCTGCTTCTGGTTCTAGAAAATGAAATCCCGCTTTTCCGAGTACGTCTTCCAAACGTCCTTTTATCTCATTAAGTTCTTTTAGTTCTATGCTGTTCTTTTCATCGATTATCATTTTGTACTTACGTCTTTATAGTCATTCATTTAAATGTTATTTTTTCCCCAGAAGCGAGGAGGGCTTTTGGTTAAGTTACAAAAACGAAAAGCCCGCCGCATTCTCTCAAATGTTGGGCGGGTAGCGGTGTTCTTGCTGGAGCCCTCGTCTGTCCTTTAATTGTTGCTTTACTGGTGCAATTTTTAGGGCAGCAAATCTTGAGTCTGTGGACTTTGGAAGCGGGAGGTTTAACCTCTCTCCACGGGCTCGTCTTTATAGTTATTTCTGCTTTATGCAGATTTGCTTTTTATGGGCTTGTGTGGTATAGTTTAGCTAGCCCGTGAAGAGTGACGAGATGTTGGTATTCGTCAGTTCTGCTTCGGCGGAGCTGTTATGCAGGTTCAACTCCTGCC
>CAVJCY010000147.1:0-3061 GCA_963648145.1 bacterium
CTGTTTCCTGTGGTGGAAATAAAACAACTGCACGGACTGTTGCAGAAATTCAAAAATCAAAAGTAATAAAAATTGCTGTTTTCAGCGACAAAAAACCTTTTGGTTATGTTGACGAAAACGGTGAATACCAGGGCTACGACGTTTATTTTGGAAACAGGATTGCAAAAGATCTGGGCGTAAAAGTAAAGTATGTTCCTGTTGAACCTGCAAACCGCGTTGAAGTTCTTGCAACAGGAAAAGTAGACATTGTTCTTGCAAACTTTACCGTAACTCCTGAACGTGCAGAAAAAGTTGATTTTGCACTTCCTTATATGAAAGTTGCGCTGGGAATTGTTTCTCCGGAAAGTGCCCTGATTACGTCTCCTGAACAGTTGAACGGAAAAACTTTGATTGTTGCTTCTGGAACGACTGCAGAAACTTTCTTTTCTAAAAATTACCCGGAAATTAATCTTAAAAAATTTGACCTTTATGCTGATGCTTACAATGCTCTTTTGTCTGGTCGTGGAGATGCGCTTTCTACAGATAATACTGAAGTGCTTGCCTGGGCCATTGAAAACAAAGGATTTGCCGTAGGTGCCGGTGCTGATTCAATTGGAAGTCTTGATGCAATTTCTCCGGCAGTGCAGAAAGGCAATACTGATCTTTTGAACTGGATTAACAGCGAAATTGTTGAACTTGGCAAGGAAAACTTTTTCCATGCTGACTACGAAGCAACTTTAAGAAGTGTTTACGGCGCAGATTCGGATGCCGATGCCTTAGTTGTTGAAGGCGGAAAATTATAAGGCTTGAACTTTGCGCGAAGGATTGGAAGAGCGCCGCAGGCGGCCCCCGCAACGAAGCAAAATGCGTAGTGAGGAGGCTGGAGCGAAAGCGGAACTCTGGAAAGCCTGGTGACGCGTAAGCGGCACGCGCCAAAAAAAAGCATAGTAAAGACTAATTCAAGGAAACTCATTATAATGGCGGTGAACGGTTGAAACCGGCCGTCATTTTTTTAGCATTATGGACTTTAATTACATAAAACAGGCAATTCCACTTTTTTCTGAGGCTGCACTTTTAACGCTCCGACTGGGAATTGCAGGTATTATTCTTGCAATTTTTGTCGGAATTTTCTGTGCAATTGTTCGTTACTGGAAAATTCCCGTTCTAAAACAGATTGTAATTGCGTACACGGAACTTTCGCGCAATACTCCCCTGCTCATTCAGCTGTTTTTTTTGTATTATGCGCTTCCTAAACTTGGAATTATGTTTAGCGGGGAGCAATGCGGTGTTATCGGACTTACTTTTCTTGGCGGTTCGTACATGGCAGAAACTTTCAGAAGTGCTCTGGAAACTGTCGGACGTTCGCAGCTGGAAAGCGGAATGTGCATCGGGCTGAATAAAATGCAGATTGTGCGCTACGTTGTGCTTCCGCAGGCTTTTTCTGTGAGTATGCCGGGACTTTGTGCTAATTTTATTTTTATGCTCAAGGAAACTTCTGTTTTTAGTGCCGTTGCTCTTGCAGATTTGATGATGGTTGCTAAAGATCAGATTGGTTTGTATTACAAAACGGAAGAAGCCCTGCTTTTGCTTGTGATTGCTTATTTTATAATTCTGCTGCCGGTTTCGGTTTTGGGTTATTTTTTGGAAAAAAGGTTGAAATATGCACAGTTTGGAAACGCTTAACGCAATTACAGAAGCTTTTGGCATAATTTTTAAAGGGCGGAATTTTGTAAGGCTGCTTGGCGGTCTTGGTGTAACAGTCCGAATTGCAGCTGTTTCCGTTGTTTTTTCTATTTTTCTGGGATTTTTGTTTGGAATTGTAATGACGGTAAAGCTCAGGCCGGTAAAAGTAATCTGTAAAATTTATCTTGAATTTATGAGGATTATGCCTCAGATGGTTCTGCTTTTTCTTGCATATTTTGGAATTACTCATGCATTCGGTATTTCCATGTCCGGCGAAGCGTCTTCTGTTCTTGTTTTTACGCTCTGGGGAACGGCGGAAATGGGCGATTTAGTCCGCGGTGCGCTGGAAACCATGCCGAAACATCAGTACGAAAGCGGAAGGGCAATCGGTTTAACCGAAAGCCAGATTTTTGCGTACATAATTATTCCTCAGACATTAAAAAGGCTTATTCCTCTGAGCATGAACTTAATTACCCGAATGATAAAAACTACTTCGCTGGTTGTGTTTGTTGGAGTAATTGAAGTTGTAAAAATCGGACAACAGATTATTGAAGCAAACCGCCTTACGATTCCGAGTGCGTCTATTGCGGTTTATGCTGTGATTTTCTTTATGTATTTTATAGTGTGCTGGCCGCTTTCGTTTGCAGCATCAAAAATTGAAAAACGGCAGAAAAGTGAATAAAAATTTTTAAAAGGGCAGAAAAATGGCATTACTTGAAATTGAAAACGTAGAAAAATCATACAAAGAAGCTGGCGGAATTTTAAAAAACGTGAGCTTAAATGTTGAACAGGGGGAAGTCGTTGTAATTTTAGGTCCAAGCGGTTGCGGAAAATCTACACTTTTGCGCTGCATTAACGGTCTTGAAACAATCCAGGGCGGTCAGATCAGACTTGACGGCGAAGTTATAAGCAACCGCAGCAAAGACATGCACTTAATCCGCCAGCGCGTGGGAATGGTTTTTCAGAGTTACGATTTGTTCCCGAATATGAGTGTTTTAAAAAACGTAATGCTCGGCCCTTTAAAAGCGCAGAAACGCGACAGGGCAGAAGTTATGCAGCAGGCAGAAAAACTCCTTGACCGCGTCGGACTTTTAGATAAAAAAAATGCCTATCCGCGTCAGCTCAGCGGCGGCCAGAAACAGAGAGTTGCAATTGTCCGCGCCCTTTGCATGAATCCCGAAGTCCTTCTTTTTGACGAAGTTACTGCCGCCCTTGATCCGGAAATGGTGCGCGAAGTTTTAGATGTTATGATGGATCTGGCAAAAGAAAAACGCACAATGCTGATTGTTACACATCAGCTGGAATTTGCCCGCGCAGTTGCCGACCGCATTGTTTTTATTGACGGTGGAACTATTGTAGAAGAAGCATCTCCGGAAAAATTTTTTACGGCACCAAAAAC
>CAVJCY010000148.1:0-2989 GCA_963648145.1 bacterium
ACGGTAATCCCTTACCCGAATTATATAAGATTCGGGATTTCTTTTCAATAAGTTTGATTGTTAAATTTTTTGAATAATATTTGTGAGATCAATTCAAAAGCCGGAGGAATCTATCCCCGGCTTTAAGTGTTTATTTGTTTTTAGATTTTAGCCAAAACTCCTTAGCTGAATCCGGCTTTTACTACGCAACTTACTTGTCCTCGGGAGTTTGACAGTTAAATATTGAGAAAAGTACTTGCAGGCCGCATGGTTCCTGCTTTTTTTGTGTCAATTTTTCTGTTTTTATATATGTTATTTTATGTTATTGTGTGGTATAATAAAGAGAAGCGGAGGTATTGACTATGAATCTTCATATATCAAAATCAAAAAATGCGGAGTCTTTTTACATCTGCAAATCTTATGTAAAAGCTACCGGCAGCACATCTTCCATGATTGTTCGTAAACTTGGAACTTTAGAACAACTTTTAATTGAACATGGTCCAACAAGAGATGACGTCCTTGCTTGGGCAAAAAATGAAGTAAAAATAGAAACCGAAAAATACAAAAAAGAAAAAGAGGAAAAAACAGTATTAATTCCCTTTCATGCTGATCGACAGTTAGATTATGATAAACAGGCTTTTTTCCGGGGAGGATACCTTTTCCTACAATCCATTTATTACCAAATGCAAGTGAATAAAGTCTGCCGAAAGTTAAAACAAAAATATAAATTTAAATATGACATTAATGCAATTCTTTCCGACTTAATCTACACAAGAATTCTGGAACCTTGCAGCAAACGTTCTTCATATAAGGCAGCAACTGAGTTTTTAGAAAAGCCTTCCTATGAACTTCACGATGTATATCGTGCCTTAGATGTTCTTGGAGCAGAATGTGATCTAATTCAGGCAGAAGTCTATAAAAACAGTCATTTTATGGGACAAAGAAATGATAAAATCCTTTATTACGATTGCTCGAATTATTATTTTGAGATTGAGCAAGAAGACGGTAGTAAGAAATACGGGAAGAGCAAAGAACACAGGCCAAATCCAATTATTCAAATGGGACTGTTTATGGATGGAGACGGAATTCCTCTTGCCTTTTCCCTTTTTCCAGGAAATGCTAATGAACAGACTTCATTGAAACCTCTCGAAAAGAAAATTCTTGGTGATTTCGGATGCCAGAAATTTATTTATTGTAGCGATGCTGGGCTTGGTTCAGAAGCTATCCGTGAGTACAACCACATGGGGGAAAGAGCTTATATCGTAACACAATCGATTAAAAAGTTAAAAAAAGAAGAAAAAGAGTGGGCACTGAACTTACAGGGATTCAAACGTGTTTCCGACGACACTCCAGTTGATATTACTGTTCTATCAGAAGATGATAAAGGCCTTTATTATAAGGATGAACCATACACTACAAAAAAGCTACATCAACGTTTAATCATCACCTATTCCCCTAAGTACGCTCTTTATCAAAAAGCTATCCGTGACAAACAGGTAGAACGCGCTCAAAAAATGCTGGATTCTGGGAGTACAAAGAAGAACCGCAAAAATCCAAATGATCCGGCACGTTTCATAGGGAAGATTGCTGTCACCAAAGAAGGAGAGGCTGCAGATATAAAGCAATATCTAGATGAGGATAAGATTGCAGAAGAAGCAAAGTATGACGGCCTTTATGCAGTCTGCACAGATCTTTTGGATGACGATGTCTGCGACATCTTAAAAGTGAGTGAAGGTAGATGGAAAATCGAAGAATGCTTCCGCATTATGAAAACAGATTTTTCTGCAAGACCCATTTATTTACAAGACGAAAACAGGATTAAAGCTCATTTCCTAATCTGTTTTCTCTCTTTAACAGTCTATCGTTACCTTGAAAAAAAATTGGATTCTCAATATACTTGCGAGGAATTATTGAGGACTCTAAAGGCAATAAATTTCGCCGGAATACAGGAGCAGGGATTTATTCCACTGTACAAAAGAGAAAGGATTACTGATGCTCTTCATGAAACCTGTGGTTTCAGAACAGACTATCAGTTTATAACAAAGAGTACAATGAGGACCATTCAGAAAAAAAGTAAAGGAAAAGAATAAAATACTATAGTTCAAAACAACGACAAAAATCGCTGTACCCCAGCAAGCGCAAGGGATACAGCGATTTTTTCTTTGAACAACTGTCAAAGACAGGATTATAGCCGAATCTCTCGAAAAAACAACCCCCTTGCTTCAGAAACCCAAAATCCGAAAAATAGATTTTTGCCTTATACCGTCCCTATGCACCGCGAACATCTGCCACAGGTTCGGCATATTCATACAAATGCTCCGGAGCGATGTCTATCGCCCCCTCATTCCAAACCGTCACTCCATAATCGATATATACCGATTTAAAAACCTTTTCGTCTTTAAGCGGAGAAAAGGCAGGAGAATTTAGCATGGGTTTAAAATCAAATACTTTTGCTTCCCCGTTATTAAATCTTACCCACAATTTATAATCATCCAAAGGACGCACACCAACAACCCGAATCATTGGCCGAGGCTCGCCTGCATAAGCGATACCGTTCTTGATATACATACATATTCCTCCCTCGTTTATCTCAGCGGTTCAATCTTTTCAAATGGAATATTTCTAACAGCATTATTCCAAGCTCGATATAACTCATCTTCGTGAATCACAGCCCATGCCTGCACAAGCCTTAACTGTTTAACTGGCAAGCTACCAGCTAGTAATTCACCGTCAACACCGATAGAAGCCTCATATTCAGCATAGTATACATGAAAATGAGGTTTATGATGTTGGTCGGTATCACTGAAAATCATTTTGATAACAATGTTAAAAAACTACAAATTTCCGGTATTGAATCATCTCCTTATTATTTTGCCTACAGTATGGCAAATTTACAATCAAAAGTCAACAAATTTTATGGCAATTTGTGAAAAAAACCTATTGACAAACCCCCTTGTGGGTGATATTCTATAAAAGCTCGCTAAGACAACTGCGGGCGCGAACATTGAAA
>CAVJCY010000149.1:0-2835 GCA_963648145.1 bacterium
GGAATCTTTACACAAAAATAAACTAAACTGAGATTTTTATTTTTTTTGACTGTTAGGTTCCGCAATTTTATAGCGCGCAAGCCCGGCGGCGCAACGCGACGACCGCCCATATAATTTTTAGCAATGCCTTAAATCTAATTTCCAGCTAGAGAATATCCAACAAGTTTCTTTTTCCCGTTTTCATACTTATAACGTACGGATAAGTGTCGCCAAATTTCAATTCTTTGACATAGCAGCAACTATACTCTGACCAACAAAGACAAATCTCAGCATAATGGCAGCGCAAATTTTGAATGCAAAGTTTTAATTTAGGTAACAAAAGAAAACTCGCAAGTAGTTAAAAAAAAATTGAAAATAATTTTTTAGAAATGTCCTTTATCTTATGTACACAAAAAAAAAGACCGGTATCTAAACCGGCCAATTTTAAATTCAAAAAATTATTTATTTTCTGATTTGATACCATATCTCTTGTTGAATCGGTCAATACGACCAGCTGTATCAACAAGTTTCTGCTTTCCTGTGTAGAAAGGATGGCATGCAGAACAAATTTCAACGTGAATATTTTCAACAGTTGATCTTGTTTCAATTACATTACCACATACACATGTGATTTTTGTAAGTTTGTAGTTTGGATGAATTCCCTTTTTCATTTATAACTCCTGTTTCTTGCCCGATATTACGCCCAGCAACCACTAGCTTGCACTACAAATGCTTCTATCATTCCGTCACTGTCAGCTCAAAAAGTACAGTTAATATCACAAGATTTTCATATTATGTAAAAAATTCAATTTTTTTTCAATATATTATTCCCTTATTCTATTCCGGCAGTTCCGGTATTCATACTAGCAAGGAATGCTTCATTTGTCTTGCTCTTTTTCATGCGGTCAAGAATCAGTTCTGTGATATCTATGTCTTCCATTGGACCAAAAACCTTTCTGAGAACCCAGATTTTCTGAAGTTCATTTTCAGTCAAAAGCAATTCTTCTTTTCGTGTTCCAGATTTTTTGATATTGATTGCCGGAAAAAGTCGACGTTCTGCAAGCTTTCTGTCAAGATTAATTTCACTGTTTCCAGTTCCTTTAAACTCTTCAAAAATAACTTCATCCATTCTTGAACCAGTTTCAATCAATGCAGTTGAAATAATTGTCAAAGAACCACCTTCTTCAACATTTCGTGCCGCACCAAAAAATCTCTTTGGCTTAAAAAGAGCATTTGAATCAACACCACCAGAAAGAACTTTTCCGGAAGTCTGCACAGTCTGGTTGTAAGCACGCGCAAGCCTTGTGATTGAATCAAGCAAAATTACAACGTCACGTTTGTGTTCTACAAGTCTTTTTGATTTTTCCAAAACCATTTCTGCAACCTGAACATGTCTTGTAGCCTGTTCATCAAAAGTTGAAGAAATAACTTCGCCTTTAATTGCACGTTCCATCTCAGTAACTTCCTCAGGACGTTCATCAATGAGAAGTACAATTAAATAAACTTCTGGATTGTTTGTTGTAATTGCATTTGCAATTTTCTGCATTAAAATTGTTTTACCAGCTTTTGGGGGAGCAACAATCAAAAGACGCTGTCCTTTTCCAATCGGAGCAAAAAGATCCACGATTCGCGTTGAAACTTCCGTAGAAACCGTTTCAAGACGTAATTTTTCATCGGGATAAAGTGGCGTAAGGTTTTCAAAAGGAACCCTAGTCTGAGCAACTCTAGGTTCATCAAAATTGACAGACTCAATACGTAAAAGAGCAAAAAATCTTTCACCTTCTTTTGGAGAACGTGTCTGTCCGTAAACCGTATCGCCAGTCTTTAAATTAAAAAGTCTAATCTGACTAGGACTGATATAAATATCATCAGGACCAGGTAAATAATTATTCTGCGGAGAACGCAAGAAACCGTAGCCGTCAGGTAAAATTTCAAGGGCACCGGAAGCAAAAATTATTCCCCCGTGTTCTGTGTGTGCCTTCAAAATTACAAAAATCAAGTCCTGCTTTTTCATTGGTGCAAGATCATCTTCTGCAAAACCGTACAGTCTTGCCATTTCTCGCAATTCCGGCATACTTTTTAATGTAAGATCATTAATTAAAAGACGAGGTTTATTTGCATTATCTTCAGAAGAAGTGGCACTTTCCTGCTGCAAAATTGCTTCAGAAACTTCGCCAGTAGGAACAGGATAAGATTTTGTAGCATACGATTTCCTGTTCTGTGTATTTCCGCGTTTTATAAATCTGTTCTGTTGATTTTTATAATTTTGATTTGAATTTTCGTAATTCTGGTTATTATTTTGTGAATTTTCTTTATCTTCAGACTTTCTTACAATTCTTCGTTTTCTTACAACAGGTTTTGCATCTTCTTCAGAGTTTTCAGCACTTTCCGTGACATTTTCCTCGGATTCCTCTTCCGTATGATTTTCATCTTCAGTCTGTGCTTCATTTTCAGTCAACTGCACATTTTCTGGTTCTAAGTCTGCCTCATCCCCTTCAAAATTCAAAATTCCCTGATTTTCTTCAGAATTTTCAGACGATGCAGCATCTTCTTCCTTGCGGTGTCTTCTAAGTCCTGCCATTTTAAAATACTCCATTTAAAATTTAAATAAATTTGATTTTTATATTACTCGACAAATTGATTGCAGATTTATATTGGGATTCCCCGAAAAGATTAAGAAATTACTCAGACATTATTATACTTTTTTTATTACTTGTCAATTAAACGATTTTCTGTAATATTCTGTAGATTTTTATAAAAACTCGACCTCTAAAAACTGAAATTTTCAGAGAGCAATTTTTTTTAGGGAACCTCTAAAAATTGCAATTTTTAGAGGTATCTTTGAAAACGCGATGT
>CAVJCY010000150.1:0-2686 GCA_963648145.1 bacterium
TAAAAAAGCGTGGCATTTTGCACCACGCTTATTTTATTCTGTTTGCTTTTTTTGCAGCTTTTCTTTCTTCAAGTTTTGCATCAAGCTCATCAAAGAATGCCTGCATTTCAGGGTCGGCAAATCTGCCGGTTGCCATTCTTTTTATCTCCCCCGGCTAAAAGTCAAGGTCGCCCGTCCATTTCATTGCTTCTTTTCTGTCCATAACAAAATCTTCACAAGATAATCAGCTATTTTGTCTGCTCTTCGAGTTTTTTAAAAAAATCGTCTTCCCAACTTTCTTTTGTATCAATATCAGAGTAGGTGCAACCGTCCCATTCCCATGTATTCGGGTCTTCCAAGATTTCGTTAATTTTTTTCTCGTCCATAGTCTACCTCCACGTTTATAATACAGCAATTTTCATAAGCAGTAAACTAATTTAAACCTTTTTTAGAAACAAGTTTTGGTCCTGAATTTCCACGATTATCTCTGAAACTCCAGTCGTCAACAATATCCTTAACAGAATCAAACGATTTCTCATTGTCCTGCATATTGAGCATAATATCAGTTGGAACTAAACGCCCAGAATAATCGCCTTTCTTTGTCTTAAATCTGTTAAAGGCTCGTATACAAGAATCCTGCAATGGCAAGAACATATAATGAGCTTCTAGATAATAGCCTTTTTCTTTTGCAGCAAGCATTTCATTTCTTACCTTGTCAGGTTTCTTTGGATTATAGTTCATTGTTCCGTCAATGATGATGTTTATCCCTAACGACATAGCCCTATCCTTTATTTTCTTATTCAAATACGAAGATTCCTCGTGGACTTCTCCTGCGTTCCAGCCCTCATATTCAGGTATGTATTCTTTCAATGCGTCTGCGTCCAAAACAAGAAACTTGTCAGAATCAAACATTACATTTCTGTTTTCATCCGCCGCTCTTTTCTTGTCGGTAAACCAAGACTTGCCACTTCCTCCGCGACCGCCGAACATAATGAATTTCGGTTTTTCTCCGTTTTCAGGTTTGCACGCCCTAACTTTTTCAGGCGAAAGAATTTTTGCAACTATTTCATTATGCAATTTTTCCCTATCTAAGTTCCATTTTCCTGAGACAAAATTTCCATTTGCATCAAAAACAATATCGTGCATATTTCTGATTCTAGTATCACCTCGCTTCATTCGGTGAGCCTGCTTGTTAAGTTTCATTTCCACCTGTGCCTGCGTTTCACTTCCGTCCGAACCAAGCAGAGAATATACATATTTAACGCCCTCTGCGTCATTTGTGCATTTCGGGTTAGCGAAAGATTTATTGTAGTCAGCCGCATTGAATCTTTTTGCTGGAATAGTTCCGTCAGCATTTTTTGTCTTTCCAACAATATTCCCATATATGACTTTATAGCTTCTGCCGTTCTTGTCCTATACAGTTACGCCGTCTTTTCCCCTTGCTGTTATATATCCGCTTAGTCTGTTCCCACCATAGTTGAACTCTATTTCTTCTCCAACCATATGCGAAAAAGAATTCTTTGGCTCTTCCGTCTCAGAAAACTTTCTTCTCTCCGCTTTTTGGTCTTCTCCTGCGCGCACCCATACTTTTCTTGGATGTCCGTTTTTGTCAGTAATCTGTTTCTTTGTAAGTTTTGAAAAATCTCTGTGTCCGAATGACTTTTCAAATAACTCGTCATATACTGATTTTCTGATATAAATTGCCATATATTCCTCCGTTTCTATATCGCTCTGCATTTTTTCAAGTTTTCGATTGACTTCTGCACGTAGTCAAATGTTGTTGATATTGATTTTTTTACAGTGTCCTTAATTCTTAAAATGCGTGTGATTACGCTGTTTCTTGTCTCACATTCACCTAAGAAAATATCCATTTCGCCAGCGGCGTTCGGTCTGATTCCGGCTTCAAGATTTTTCATCTGCTCTGCAAATTCTTTTTGTGTGTTATCGTGAATCAACTCTGCAAGTTTTTTTACAATCGGATTAGCCTCGCTTTCAAACATATCCTGCTGGTCAAAATAAGTTTTTATAGTCGGATAAGTGCTATGATTTTTAGCGACAAAAGATGCAATTCTTACAGATTCGTTCAGTTCATTGTTAAATGAATATTCGTTTCCGTCTCCCTTATTTTCAATCAATGGAACAATAGCTCTTACAAGTTTTTGCCGGATTGCTTTTCCGCCGTCCCCGGAAAGCGTTCTGATATTTGTTTCGTTCATAATCGAACCAATAAGGCAAGTTTCGACAAACTCCTTGCCAGCCGCACTCATTCCGCCTTCTTCCGTGTAATACTGCGCCATATCGTTTTTACCAATAACCCCGTTTTCCACAAAAGAGTTCATTATTTTTCGGCTTGCGTCCCTGTCTGCCCACATTTCGCCCATTGTGTCATAGCCGGAAATTACATCTGCAACGTTTTTGACAGATTCGCTTTTTATCGTTTTTGAAATCTCAACTGCTTTTTCTGTTGCGTTCTTGGCTTTTTTGCCAGTCTTGTTGAACTTTGCGAATTCTTCTGTTGTGTAGTCGCCTTCATGCTCATTGTCAATTTCAAACACAATCCGCGGATGCTTGAATCCGTCCAAATCTTCCTCGTCAAATCCAAAATCTTCTACCTGTTCTCTCAGGTCCGAAAGATATTGCTTGTCTGTTCCGTTTTTTGCCGCCAATTTAGATGACATTGTGCGGTTATTTCCGCTTATAACAATTC
>CAVJCY010000151.1:0-2655 GCA_963648145.1 bacterium
GCAAAATCCTCGAAAGTTGAAACTTTCTTCGGTATTTGCATTTCAAGGGCGGTTTAAATCAAATGATTATGATTGCACATTTGATTTAAACTTTTCAGTTTTTTACAAAAAACTGACGGATTTACGTGTTTGCCATAACAGCGAACGGAATGCAAAATCCTCGAAAGTTGAAATTTTCTCCGGTATTTGCATTTCAGGGGCGGTTGTGTTATATTAAAAAAAAAGGGGAAATGCCTTGAACTTTGGGTCATCTCCGTGTTTTTGCTAAATAGCCGTCCACAGGTTCTGACGCTGGGCGGCTATATTTTTTTACCCTTTCTTATCTTCTAGATATGAGAGTACTGCTATAACTGTATTAATTATTGTGGCAACACAAGTTACCAATGCAATAACGTCATAAAAAGTCATAGATTGTCTTCTCAAAAATTTATTATGGTCGTTGCGCCAGTTGAGTTTTCGGGAGATTTATGCCGCCATTCAAGGCATTTCCTTAGTTCTTGTTGTATAGTATAAAAATAACGTAGTAAATGTTTTGCAAAACAATTTACGAAACATTTTTTGGTAAGATTTTTTGCATGATACACCACAAAAAATCGTGTCATTGGAATTTTATGCGGTAGCGCAAAAAGGATTGGAAGCACGCCGCAGGCGGACCGGGGCAAAACGCAGCGCCATTGTTCTGGCGCGGAGTGCACCGGGCTGGAGCGAAAGCGGAATGCTGGAAAGCCTGGTGCAAAGCGTAGCGGAGCATTTGCCCAAAGGTTTAGTGATGATTGTTTATAATCACTTGCTTTGCACTTTATAGAATTTTCTTATAAACTGAAACGATATGACATACTTTTTTGAAACTTACGGATGCGAAATGAATATTGCGGAGTCGGCTAGTGTGGAACAGCTTTTGATTGCTCGTGGCTGGAAAAAATCGGATTCGGCGCAGACTGCGGATCTTGCAATTATAAATACTTGTTCTGTGCGCGAAACTGCCGAAAACCGCATTATTGGTCGTCTGGGGTGGTTTAATGGCTTGAAAGCGGTGCGCGAATGTAAACTTGGCGCAAAAACTAAGATGCTTGAAGAAGCTGTGGAGTATGTAAAGGATGGTCCAAAACCTTTGACTCTTGTTGTTATGGGGTGTATGGCGGAGCGGCTTTTAAAGGAATTTCAGTCTAAATATTCTTTTGTTGATTATGTTGTGGGAACTTTTGCCAAACATCATTTTTCGGAAATTATTACGGCGGTGGAAGAAGGACGCAAACCTTTTGAGCTTGATGACACTGAAAATTATAAATTCGCTTCAATTTCTGCTGAACCCGGTGCATTTTCTACTTTTGTTCCGATTATGCACGGTTGCAACAATTTTTGTACTTATTGCATTGTTCCGTATGTTCGTGGCCGCGAATGCAGCCGGCCGGTAAATGAAATTCTTAATGAAATTGACGTTTTGAACGGTTACGGCGTAAAGGAAATCACTCTTATCGGGCAGAATGTTAATTCTTACCGTGGAGTTTTTTCTGGCACTGGACAGGAAACTGGCGGTAATCGGGAAATTTCCGATAATCACGAAATTTTCAGTGACTCTCAGATTTACAATTTTGCGCAGCTTCTTCAGTTGATTGCAAAACATCTTAAAGAAACAAAGTCTGGAATTCAGTGGGTAAGGTTTATGTCTTCGCATCCAAAAGATTTTACTGATGACGTGATTGACGTGATTGCAAAAGAGGACGTTATTTGCCGTCACATTCATCTTCCGGTTCAGCATGGTTCTTCTGCGGTTTTAAAGGCAATGAACCGACGTTACACACGCGAAGATTACCTTGCACTTGTTCAAAAAATCAAAGACAGAATTCCGGAGGTTTCGCTCACGACCGACATTATGATGGGGTTCCCCGGCGAAACTGAAAAAGACGTTGAATTAACGCTTGATTTAATGAATCAGGTAAGGTATGAATCTGCGATGATGTACTATTACAACCCGCGAAGCGGAACGCCGGCGGCAAAAATGCAGCAGATGCCAGAAGAAGTTCGTAAGGCCCGGCTCCAAAAGGTCATAGATTTGCAGCTTGAGCACACTCATTTTCAGATGAATAAGCGAATTGGCCAGGTGCAAAAAGTTCTTGTAGAAGGCGTTAGTCGCGACAGTCAGGACGAACTTCTGGGGCAAACCGAGCAGCACGAAAAAGTTGCATTCCGCGCGCCAAAAAATCTGATTGGTACTTTTGTCAAAATAAAAATCACGGAACTTTCCGGCAATACTTTCCGCGGTGAGCTTGTAAAATAGATTTTTTTTGGGCCAGTGCCGTGTTCCAACTCGCCTTTTACACTTCGCTATTCGCTCAAAGTCCGCACCACGCAAATTGGCGTGGTTTACGGGCTTCCGTTCGGTTGTTGAAACAACCTTCACGGGTGTGCAAGCCTCGGGCCGGCCTTTTTGTACAAGGTTTTATTTTTTTTTAAGAAATGGGAACCTTTAAAAATTGCAATTTTTAGAAGTGTCTTTGAAAATGTAAGTTTTAGGTAAAAACTCTCAAAAATTTTTTCTATGCCGTTTTTTGTATTTATTTTTTGAAAAAAACTCACTAAACTTTAGTTTCAAATTTTAGTGTAAAGGGAACCTCTAAAAATTGCAATTTTTAGAGGTAACTCTGAAAACGCGAT
>CAVJCY010000152.1:0-2593 GCA_963648145.1 bacterium
CGTCATAATCTTCTGGTTTTGCAAGTTCATAGAGATGACCTACGCAGTTTGTAATGGGAAACTATAAAAATTGCAATTTTTAGAGCTTCCCTTAATCCCATTTTTTTACTCCAGTAACCTAAAGTTTACAGGAGATTTATTTGGGTAAGATTTTCATATGATTCACAGCTTTTTTTTCGGTAAGATTTAACGTGATTCAATGCGTTTATTGAAATATTCCATTCAATTTGATAAACTAACCTATTATCTAGTATTCTATAATTTAAGGAGTTCCTATGTCAGGACATAGTAAATGGGCCACAATTAAGCACGCAAAAGGTATTGCTGATGCAAAACGTGGTAAGATTTTTACAAAATTCATTAAGGAAATTTCTATTGCTGCACGAATGGGCGGAGGTGATCCAAATTCTAACCCAAGACTTCGTACTGTAATTATTAAAGCTCGTGCCGCTAACATGCCTAAAGATAACATTGAACGTGCTATTAAAAAGGGTACTGGTGAAGACGGTGCAACTTCTTACGAAGAATTAGTTTACGAAGGATATGCTCCAGGCGGAGTTGCTGTAATGGTTGAAGTTTTGACTGATAACAAAAATCGTGCCGCAGCTAACGTTCGTAACATTCTTACAAAAAACGGTGGTAATCTTGGAACGACAGGTTCTGTTTCACGTATGTTCCAGAGAAAGGGTACAATTGCAATTGATTCTGAAAAAGCTTCTGAAGATACTGTTATGGAAATTGCTCTTGATGCCGGTGCTGATGATGTTGTAAATGAAGACGGTGTAATCACTGTAACGACTGCTCCAGACACATTTGCAGCTGTTGCTGATGCACTTTCAGAAAAAGGTATAGAAACTCTTTCTGCTGATGTAGGAATGGTTCCAGATGCTTACACTGCAATTGATAAGGAAACTGCTGTAAAAGTTCAAAAACTTATTGATCGCCTTGAAGATGATGATGATGTTCAGAACGTTTATCACACAGCAGAATTCCCTGATGATTTTGAACCAGAAGAGTAATTTTAATTTCTGATTCTTTACTAAACGACCGGCTTTTATGAGCCGGTTTTTTTATGTTTTTTTTTGTATGAATTTTGACGAAAAATTTACATCTTTACCGGGTTCACAGATAAAAAATCAAGGAAAAACTACACCTGATGCAGCAAAAGTCAGACGGGTAATTGGAATTGATCCTGGTCTTGCAAACACAGGTTTTGGAGTTGTTGATTTTTATAACGGCCGTTACCGAATGGTCAGTTACGGTGTTATTACTACAAAAGCTGATGAACCACACGGTCAGCGGTTGATGAAAATTTATTCACATCTCTGTGCAATTTTAGATGAATTCAGACCTGATGAAGCTGGAATGGAAACTCTCTATTTTGCGAAAAATGCAAAGTCTGCAATGCAGGTAAGTGAAGCAAGAGGTGTTGTTACTCTTTGTCTTGCACAGCATTGCATTGAACTTGGTGAATATCGCCCGATTCAAATAAAACAGGCGGTTACGGGTTCGCAAAATGCGGACAAAGAACTTGTTGAAAAATATGTAAAAATACTTCTTGGTTTGGAAGTTGAACCAAAACCAGATCACGCAGCCGACGCTCTTGCTGGCGCAATTACGCATTTGCATTATTCACGGGGTAGACTTTTAGAGAATAGGGAATAGTGTTGCATGGGAATACGCGCGCTTAAGGCGCAGATATTGCAGAAAAAACTCACCACACGACAATTTTTCTATTTTTTTTTCAAATTTTTTGCCTCCAGACTGCCGAAAAATGCACAAGTCTGTCTATATTATTATGCGGGCTAAAAAAAAATCTTATACCGGAAGTTTCGTTAGCCCGCACACGAGTTTTGCTTTGCAAAACTCGAATTTAGGGAGTGTTATTCCCAGAAAACTATATTTAGAGAGGTGAAAAATGTACATTAAACCACTAGAAGAATTAACATTTACGGACGACTTTATGTTTTCAGCCGTGATGTGAGCGAAGACAGCTGTGCTGGCTTCTGATGAATAGCAAGCCGTTAAGAAAATTGCGAAAGCAATTTTTAGGCTTACCTATAACACCGTCAAATCTGCCCAAGCGGATGCGATATTATCAAAGCATATTAGATATTGACACGTTGATACGCGGTACGGATTATGCCGACTTGAAAGAAAGCTTTATCATCTTTTTGTGTACTTCCGATCCGCTTGACTTAAATCTTCCTGTCTACACATTCAAGAATACTTGCCAGGAAAATAAAAAGCTATATCTTAAAAGACGAATCGACAAAACTCTTTTTCAATGCACAGGCCGCCGAAACCGAAAAAGATGCTGAAATATGTAATTTCTTAGGTTATATTTTAAATCATAAAGAGCAGGACGATTTTACGCAGAAAATCGAAAAAATTGTAGAGCGGTTAAAATTCAATGAGAAATTCCGAGGTGAATATATGTATGAAATATTGTCCTATCGAGATGCAAAAAAAGCAGGATATAACGAAAGTTACGCGCAGGCCATTTTAGTAAAACTGTATATGCTTTACACGGCATGTCGTGTTGTATCACGTAAAAATCTTACCCAAAGGTTTCTGTGAATCAAGTTAAAAA
>CAVJCY010000153.1:0-2569 GCA_963648145.1 bacterium
TCTGTCATATTGCTTTCTCCTCTTTTTTATTCCTTTCTTTGTCAACATTTGGCACTGAACTTTCTTTCAGCCGCTGCCTTTTCTTTTTTGCCCATTCTCTACAATATTTCTTTTTACGTTCTTTTTGTTCTTCTGTTTGTTGTTCCTTATACTTTCTGTATTGCTGATACCTGCGTTCTTTGTACTTTTCAGGATTTTCTGCCTTTAATTTTGCATTATATTTACGTACTCTTTCAGCCATTTCAGAACGAAAATATCTCCCCCTTGTAGACTTTCCGACTAAGCCAGCCTTTTCACCAGCATCCAAAGTTGCCAATCTTAGTCTTGCCCTTGCAATGTTAAGTCTTGATTGTTCAGGGTTCCCTTTTACAATTCCGCCGTAAGCCATTAATGTAAGTTGTTCGCGTCGTTTTACTCTTTCAATGTTATCTGGTGCAAAGTTTCTGTTGTCACCGTCTAAAAAGTAGTAACTGTCAGTAGGTTCAACTGTAGAAAGCAATTCAGGATGAGTTTCTTTCCATACCCATTCGCCTTTTTGCATCCAGACATTAGGCTGTGCAATTTTTATTCTTACATAACCTTTTTTCAGTTGTTCTGAATACAATGGCAAACAAGGCTTTTTATGTTTAACAGGCGAAGTTAACCCTTTTTCTGAACGGACATTGTTGAAAGCGGTAAAACTGGTAAAGTTATCTCCATACTCTTTACAGAACTCTTTATAAAGTTCCTGCCGTGGTAAATCTTTACGCTGCCTTATCCAATCAACAATTTCATCTGTCCATTTTTGCGGAAGATACTTACCATTCATAATCAGGTTCCTTTTTATCAACCTTGCAAGATTTTTCCTTGAATTCAAGTTCTTTCGGCTGATAACTCAAACCTAATTTATTTGCAACTTCCATAGCGTGAATCTGAGCGTTAAACTGTTCCATTTTTACAGATTCAATCTTCACAACCATGTCGGCAAGGCTTGATAACGCCTGTGCCTTATTCACTTCACTTGTAATATGTTCTTTATCTGAACAAACTTCATCATCTAAAAGTCTTTCAGCCATTTCAAACAGATGTTCTGTCATATCACTTAATTTTGTTTTCATTTTTTTATCTCCCTATGTTTTTTTATGCGTCAGCCTTTACACTTTCGTCAATTGTTGTGTTTAGTTTTTTAGACAGATAGACAAGTCCTTTTGATGTAACCAGTGTTACAGGTTTATTTCCGATATTTTCATTAATAAACTTGACTACAACCTTAAAGTTGCCGTTGTTCGTCTGTTCCTGATTTGGACTGTTATCCTGATTCAAAATCCCTTGTTCTTTTAGTTTCTTAAAAAGCGTTTTATTGCCGTATGGAAGTTTCAACGCTTTTGCAGCCTGATTAAATGTAAAACAGCCTTTACCGTCTGCAATGCGGTTCAGTGATTTTTCTGCAATTTCTCTTTTTTGCTTTTCTTCTTCATACATTCTGTTAAGAAGTTCCACAAAATCATCATTTGCCTTTTTGTAATTTTCAAGAATTTCAAGGTTGGTTGTTGCATTTTTAACCTGTGAGGCTGCTTCACAGGTTAATTGTTCTGTAACTTTACAATTACTTTTCAACTCTTTACTGATACAGGCAACATCACCTTCATTCAAAAAAGTTGTTTTTCCATTTTGCATTTTATTGGGCATAATTCTTCTAATGCAATTTTTTACAGTATCAGTTGATACCCCCATAGCAGAAGCAACTTCTTTTACTGTCATTGTTTTTTCTGTCGTTAATTCTTTCATAATTTATTCTCCTTAAAATAATTCACTTTGCATTAAATTATTTTGTTTTTTACCTAAAACAAAATCGCAAATCCAGTTCCTGGCATAATCAGAACTAATCATTGAACGTTCTTCACTGCATAAACCTGCACACTTTCCCCTTTTGCATTTTTGTACAATTTTCTGTTCTTTATCATTTTGTTCAGAAAATCCATAAGTCGGTTCACAACAGAAAAACCAGTAGGCAGTAGGTTTCTTGAAATAATCACCTCTCAACATTCGGTTCCTGTCCACAATCTGCGGTTTAGGAAAATTCTGCGTATCTATCAGATAATGCGGTTTAGTTGCCGGGTTTTCGATAATCAGTCGAAAATTATTTTTTGTACAAATATAAACTAACTTGTAAAGCAAAGAATGAAATTGCGTTCGCTTTTGCAACCGTTCTTCAGCATCCCTTACCCGCTCGTAATAAGGTTTAAAACTGTTATTTAATGCATCTATTGAATAATAAGTCATCTGCAAAGTTTCGAAATATATACAGGGAAAAAAGGCGATAATAAGGTCTTGACAAGCGTTGATAGTGCTGAATACTGTCTTGTCTTGTCTTGTCTTGTCTTGTCTTGTCTTGTCTTGTCTTGTCTTGTCTTGTCCATACTCTGTTTCTATTTCTTTGAATAAGTCGATAACGTGGTCGGTCTGATGAAAATTATTCTGAATATCGTAATCTTCCGCAGGAATACCCATTTTTATAAACTCATTCTTGAATGTTCCAGACTGTTCAAAGAAACAATGAACTTTACCTGTTATTTCCATTTCCTTACTC
>CAVJCY010000154.1:0-2533 GCA_963648145.1 bacterium
TTAACGAATTAAAACTCGAAAGGTTCTCTAAATAAAGCATTGAAAATGATTTTTTTAGAGATGTCCTTAGTATTTTTTTTGATGAATTTTCAAGGTGAATAAAATGACAAAACTTACAAAAAATGAAATTGTTGATAGTATTTACACTTCAAGTAATGTTGAACGTAAAGTAATTTATGATGTTATTGAATCTTTTATTAATCAGTTGAGAAATGGTCTAGTAGAGGGAAAAACAATTGAATTGCGTGGATTTGGAACTCTTGAACCAAGACTTAGAAAGGGGCGCACTAAAGCAAGAAATCCTAAAACAGGTGAAAAATGTACTGTGGAACCTCACTGTGTTGCGTTTTTTCGGCCAGGAAAAGAATTAAAAGAGAAAATGTGGAATCTTGAAGTAGGGGAAGAAAAAAAATAGCCGGCTTATACAATGCAAAATCAACTTTTTAAGTCCAAAAAGCAAAATTTTTTATTTTTCTCCATTTTGCTGTCTTTTTTTTCAGCTTTTCTTTTTTCGTTTGCAAATCCTGGCATTTTTTTTAAGAATGGTCTTGGATTTGTCGCGTGGTTTTATTATTTACCGTTGCTTGTTGCTGTAAAGTTTTCTAAGAAACATTTTGTTTTTATAAACGGTTTTTTGTACGGCTTTACAGCATATTTTTTGTATACTTTCTGGCTTTTTAAATCATATAAAGCTTTATTTTTTCTTGTAATTATCTGTTTTGGACTGATTTTTGCGTTTTTGTTTTTTATTCTCAAATTAACTGAAAAATATTTTAGAAAGATTGCATTCATTGCCGATTTTTTAATTTTATCTTCATATGAATTTTTAAGAACTCTAGGTTCGTTTGGATTAAATTATGGCGTAACTTGTTATACACAATATAACTATAAATTTTTGATTCAAATTGTAGATATAGCGGGCCCGTTTGGACTGAATTTTCTGATGATTTTTACTTCCTGCCTCTTGTTTGAGTTTTTTAAAATGCTCTTAAGTAAATCAAAATTTAGTGTGGAACTAAAAATATCATTTTTTGTCTGGGGCATTTTGATGATTTTTATTGTCATTTATGGCTTAATTTGTGTAAATAAAAAGGAAAATAATGAATTCTTGAAAATTACTGCAATTCAAAGTAATGAAAATCCCTGGGAAAATGGAATTGAATTTTATAATTCAAACCTTGAAAATCTTATTGAACTGACAGAAAAGGCTTTGAAAGATTCTCAGGATTCAAAAATTATTGTCTGGCCAGAAACTGCTGTTGTTCCTGATATAGTTGAAAATTATTTTTATCCTCAGGATTCTTTACGAAATAAAATGTCTAAGCGGCTTTTGGAATATATAGATTCAAAAAATCAGGTTTTCGTGATTGGAAATGGTCATAAATACAATGGGGCTGTTTATAATTCTGCACTCGTTTTTAAAAGTGGAAAAAACGTGATACCTCCAAATCCTGAATGGTATGCAAAAGTTCATCTTGTGCCTTTTACAGAATGTTTTCCTTTTGAAAAAATATTACCTTCGATTGCAAAAAAATTAGAAAATACCGGTGCCTCATATTGGAAAAAAGGAGAAGATTACAAATCGTTTGAAACTGAACAAAATTTTGTGTTTTCAACTCCGATTTGCTTTGAAGATACTTTTTCTGATACAGGAAGGAAAATGTTTAAATCTAGAGGAAGGTGCTTTATAAATCTTTCAAATGATTCATGGTCTTTTTCGCAGAACGCACAAAAACAACATCTTGCAATGGCAATTTTTAGATGCGTGGAAAATAGAATACCAAGTGTGCGAAGTACAACAAGCGGTGAAACCTGCATAATTGATTGTAGGGGAACTGTGACGGCAAAATTAGATCCTTTTTGCGAAGGTTATTTGAATGGGGAAGTGGAAATTCATGACAAAAATCAAAAAGAAACTTTTTATACAAAAACAGGAAACTGGGCTGGCTGGGGAGTACTGATTTCTCTTTGTTTATTGTTGATAAGCAAAATATTCATCATTATAATGAAAAAAGGTTGTAAAAATGGCTGATAGAGAAGAAAAAAGAAATTATACAGTTTTTGGAACAGAAACTGAGTTTGACGGAATTTTAGAGTTTACAGATAATCTTGTTATAACAGGACGTTTTAACGGTAAAATAAATGCCCCTGCCGGTGATTTAGAAGTTGCAAAAAATGCTTTGTGTTCTGTAGAAAATATAGATGTTAATTCGTTAACGGTTTCTGGTACTGTTACTGGAAATATAAATGCAAAAGATCGTGTTGAAATTTGTAATGGTAGTAAAGTTACTGGGGATGTTACGACTTCTAGAATCAGAATTGCAAATAATGTTGAGTTTAACGGTCAAATTACAATGCTTGATACCGAACCTGAAGTTGATTTGTTTTCTGTTGCTTCTGCAGAGTATAAAAACGCCTTGCTTGTAAAACAGGAAACTATAAAATAAAGGGTATCTCTAAAAAAATCATTTTCAATGCTTTTTTTAGAGATACCAGCGAGTTTTAATTCGTTAAAATACAACGAATTAAAACA
>CAVJCY010000155.1:0-2495 GCA_963648145.1 bacterium
TTTGAGCTTCTTTTTTCATTTCCGTTGATTTTCATATTATTCCTCCAAAAAAAATATATTGACATTTTAAAAATATGCGGTATAATATAAATGTTCAGATAACCATCTGAATTTACACTACAAGTTCAAATAAGCTTTTAAGCGAAATCATCGTCTTTGACGAATTCACAGTGTGTGAATAATTAACTCTGCTTTATGCAGAGTTTTTTTATTTGGCTTAAATGACAGCGTGAAGTAAAGGTAAATATATAACAGTAATTTTACAAAGCAAAATAAGAGTGAATTTGTAACTTTTTATGGCATTTGCCATTTCAAAAGGCCGTCTTTTAATACATTTCACTGCCAGTTTTGCATAACAAAGCAGACAGATTGAAATTCTGTTTTGTCAAGGTGAGCTTAGGGTTTTTCTTGTTTTTTATCTCAAAAATCGTGACTTCACTTTGACAATTTAGGGGGGAACAAGTGTATTATAGCAGATCCAAAGTCCCATAAATCGGACTTTTGCAGAAAATATAAATTAATACCTTTATTATACATTTTTTGCTTTTATCAGTCAATTATTTTAAATCCTTTACAAATTTTGTTTTAATACTCAATTGAATTTTTAACCCGATTATCAAGGAAATATGCCTGCTCCGCAAAGAGCGTCGGCAAGATAATTCTTGCGGAAATAAAAAGAGCAGCAATCACAAACGGTATGAAATGCCTGCGGCTTGACTGTGCGGATGACAACCTGTTCTTAATTATTATAAATCTTTAGGGTATTTGGAAGCGGGCAAATTCCGCTGGGAAAACTACAGCGGAATCAAACTTAAAAAACCTTATATTAAGACCGGATAAACGCAGAAAACCGAGCCTTACAGCCCGGTTTTCTTAACGCATATATTATGATGTATTCATCAAATAACATTAGTAAGCACAAGCAGCAGAAGCAGCGCGCCGAGCACAATTCTGTACCAGCCGAAAACTTTGAAGTCGTGCTTTTTTATATAATTCATAAGGAATTTTATACAAATAAGCGATACAACAAAAGCCACAACCGTACCGACCGCAAGAACGGCAAATTCTTCAGCGGAAAATGTATTTCCCTTTGCAAAATACTTAAGAACCTTCACGCCGCTGCCGCCAAACATTGCGGGAATCGACATATAAAACGAGAACTCTGCCGCAGCAACGCGCGAGCATCCGATAAGCATTGCACCTATTATGGTGGCGCCAGAGCGCGACGTGCCCGGAACGAGCGCCAAAGTCTGAAAAAGCCCCATATAAAGAGCGGTTTTGTACCCTATATTTTCACTTTTGCGAATTGTCGGTTTTTTTGCAACACTCTCCACAAGAATAAAACAAATACCGTAAAAAATAAGCGCTGCGGATACAATCACAACCCGAAAATCTCCCGTCAGCATTTCATCTATTTTACTGTCAAATGCAAATCCGAATATACCCGCAGGTATACTTGCAATCAACACCTTTAACCATGTGAGCCATATGTTTTTACGTTGCTGCGGAGTGCTTTTGTGCGAGAAAGGCCACAGTTTTCCCCAGAACAGTATAACAACAGCAAGAATTGCGCCGAGCTGTATAACAACAAGGAACATTTCCTTAAAATCTTTTGACATATTGAGTCCCAAAAATTCATCAAACAGTATCATATGCCCCGTGCTTGATATAGGCAGCCATTCGGTTACACCCTCAACTATTCCCAAAACTATTGATTTAATGATATTAAGAATAAACAAATCATCATCTCCCGATAAGGTTCTGTTAATTATACGCAGAACATTTCTTTTAGTTTAACATAAAAACAAAAAAGATACAATTAGATTATTAAAATCGTAACTGCCAAGTGATGTGTTACAATGATGTGTGACAAAAAGGAAAAATAAAGGTAGCGAATAAAGCGAACCTGTTTTAAGGTAGAGTTGCAAAAATAAAACCGAAAGACAGGTGACCCCATTCGCTATGAATAAGATAACACAAGACATGCGGTTTAAGCAAGCAGTAATCGAATATTCTTTTAAACACGGAGTAACAAATGCCGCTATTCGCTATAAAACCAGCCGACAGAACATCTACCGATGGCGGAAAAAGTATGACGGAACGATTCGTTCCCTGGCAGACGGCTCGCATCGTCCCCACAGCCATCCGAACCAGCATACAGAAGAAGAAATTTCACTAGTGAAAAATATGCGCCGCCGAAACCCGCATGCGGGTTTGGTTGTGCTTTGAGTGAAACTGTGTCAGAGGGGCTATACACGTTCCATTTCGGGACTGCTAAACTGCTGTCCCGAATTGACGGCAAGCCGGTTAAACTGCCAAATCCGAAGTATAGAAGTATATATATAAAACAGAGGTCAAAAAGTGTACTTTTTGACACAGTAATAAATTACCAATTGTGAACCCCGAAAAGGGCATAAAACTGTATTTTTTTAAGTTTTTGGGTAAGTTGTAAAATAAAGATTCCAAAATAAAAGTTCCATATTGAAACATATGGT
>CAVJCY010000156.1:0-2488 GCA_963648145.1 bacterium
TCGACAACGGCGTTTTGGCATATACTGTTCTTGGCGACACTTGGGGCTACCGCTCTCAATACAAAAAAGCGTTCGACGCTTATACGGAGGGCGCAAACAAAGGCGAAGCGGAGTGTTTTGCCCGTCTCGGATTTTGCTATGAAAACGGATACGTAAAAATCGATATTCAAAAAGCGATCGAATGTTACGCCAAAGCCTCCGATTTGGGTGTGGCGGCAGCGGCAAGATCTCTCGGTGAATTGTATTATTTCAATACTCCGATTGAAGATTCCGAGATCGAAAACGTTAAAAATGCGTTGAAATATTACGAGCGTGCTTTTTACCTCGGAGATATAGAGGTTGCAAAAAAGATAGGCTTCATATACTTAAACAACGAGGAACTGAAAGACGTTCCCAAAGCCATAGAGTGGTACGAAAAGGGATTGAGCCTTGGTGATCACTCTATCAATTTTGACTTGGCGTATGTGTATCTGAACGACAGGTTTGTTCCACACGACTATGAAAAAGGCTTAAAATATCTTGCGGACGGCGTAAAACACAACGATCCTGAAAGCCTCTATATGCAGGCCCGCATATACGAAGAAGGTTGGTACGGAATAGAACCAGACGAGAGGAATTATATTCATTATCTTAAAAAGGCAGCAAGGCTTGGACAGGACGATGCGTTGCTTGATTTAGGGTATTACTATTGCAAAAAAGGCAAGTATGATGACGCACTCGATTGCTTTGTGGAGTGCGAGTTAGATGTTGTCGGCCTTTATTGGGTTATTGCAACCATTTGCGAAGAACAAAAGAAAGATTATAAAAACGCTTTAAGATATTATCAGATGGCAATGGAAATGAATTTTCCCGATGCAATCGAAAGAATGGCAGAAGCGTATCTCGGTGACGAACTTGGACTTGAAAAAGATGAGAAAATGGCTTTGAAACTTTTCAAACGTGCTGCTAAACTCGGCAACGCCGCCGCGCAGTATAATCTCGGTATGGCATATGCTTGCGGTTATTATGGTGTGACTGCCGACAGGGAAACGGCGCTTCATTGGCTGAAAAAGAGCGTGAAGGGTGAAAATCCGTCGGCGTGCTTGCAAGTTGGACTTTATTACTATTACACCGTCAAAACTGAAGCGGCTTATAAAAAGGCCTTTGAATTGTTTACCGACGCATACAATCTCGGTGAAGAACAGGCAATTATCAATATCGGACTTTGCTATTTGGAAGGGCATGGCGTGAAAGAAAATAAAAAAGAAGCAGTGAAATGCTTTAAAACTGCTGCAAACAAGTATGAATCTAGCCCTGGATTTTATAACCTTGGAATATGCTATGAGAATGGCTTTAGTGTTCACCAAGATTATAAAAAGGCAATAGAGATGTATGGAAAATCGGTCGAATTAGGTGAGAAAACTGGACTTGAGGCCATTAAGCGAGTTTACTCGAAAATGAATGCTAATGGTTATAAAGCGTAGTTGTTTTAACACACTTTTACGTTGGATTATAGAGGCATGCAATGTAACAAAGATGAGCATTTATTACAAAAAATGGCAGGGGAATCGCAGTTTAAAAAGGTGACTTTTTTATACCTTTTATGGTATAATTTATTCAAGCAGTCTAGAATGCTTATAGTCATAGACTATTATCCATTTGTGAGATTGGATCGTGGACAGCGTAGTGCCTAGGACCACGTTAAAAGGCTAGCGCACATTCGGTAACGGAAACAGTTATAGACCTCCTACTTGCTGGGAGTTTTTTCTTTTATTCAACTGTACGCATTTCGAACGAACTGTACGCACTTTTTAAGGGTGTACGCACTTTGCATCATAATAGGTCATCTTACACAAAAGGTAAGGAGACGAACACCAGTCACATAATTGGAATATATTATGTGCCTGGTCACTTCGTTGTTAGGGCACAATTGGATGTTGCCCGTAATAGAAAGAAGAAGTAGCAGTAGAAATACTAAAATGGCACCAGAAGTGCCGATGTTGACTATAATTTACTGTCAACATTCAGTCCTTTCTTCCAGTACCATTTTATTCATTGCTCACTGAGTTTGATGAAGTAATGTGGGGAAGTTTACTGGAATGTGTAACTGTTTATACAACCGATGACATTAGATTTAAGTTTAGAGATGGAACTGAAATAAAAGGGTAGAAGGAGCAATTAAATAAAGGAATTGATCTTCTTTTGAAGAATATAAGTAAATAAGTAATATAGGAGATATTAAAAATTTAATAAATATGTTATAATTTGAATTAATGATGTAAACAAAAAATAGTGATTTAAAAGTGAGGTGCAATGTGAATATAGAAATAAAGAAGTCTAAAAAGGAAAATATTCAAGATAATCTTCTAAAATTAAATAATAAGAATCATAATCAAAATGTAACTGTTCAAAAATTATGTTTGGAATGTCATATTGCAAGAACAACTTTTTATAGTTATTATGATAATATTGATGATGTTTTAAAAGATATTGAAGACAAATATATAAG
>CAVJCY010000157.1:0-2444 GCA_963648145.1 bacterium
GTCATGAGCCAGAATGCTGATGTCCAATCCTACCTTTACGAAAGTTTAAATGGCGTGGCAACTGTAAAAGCTCTGAATGCGGAAGGAATTGTAAATGGTGAATACGAAAAAAAGAAGATGACGGCGGTAAATACCAGCTGGACGCTGAATAAATACGGCATTGCACAGGGACTGGTCAGCGGACTTATAAACGGCATTTCCGGGATTCTGGTCTACTGGCTTGGCTGCTCGGCAATTTTGGGCGGAACTATGAGTTTTGGAACTCTTATCACTTTTAATTCCCTGCTGGGATATTTTACGGCTCCACTTTTCCGCCTGGTCAATATTCAAAATTCTGTTCAGGAATCCCTGGTCGCAGCGGAACGTGTAGGAGAAATTCTGGAACTTGAATGCGAAAAAGACCTGAGTCGTCGTTATCTTGAGCCCTCAGAAATCAAAAGTCATATAAAATTTGAAGATGTGACGTTTGCTTACGGTTCACGTCGCCCGATTTATGAACATCTCAATCTTGAAATTCCGCCAGACAGCTGGACTGCTTTTGTTGGCCCAAGTGGCTGTGGAAAATCTACAATCATAAAACTGATTTTGAAATTTTACCAAGCCGGAGAAGGAAAAATTTTTCTGGATGGCAAAGATCTCCGCGACATTGAATCGACATTTTTGCGGTCAAAAATAGGTTACGTTCCCCAGGACATTTTTTTGTTCAGCGGAACAGTCGGCGAAAATATCAGCCTCCACAAACCAGATGCGACACTTGAAGAAATAATGGAAGCAGCGAAAAAAGCCGGAGCGGATGAGTTTATCCAAAAACTGCCAAAACGCTACGACACAATTTTGGGCGAACACGGCGGCGGTTTGAGTGGCGGAGAAAAACAACGACTGGCACTTGCCCGGGCTCTGCTTGGAAATCCCTCCCTCATAATTTTGGACGAAGCGACAAGTTCCCTGGACACTGTGAGCGAAATGGAAATTCACAAAGTAATCAAACACTTGAAGGCAGAAAATATCGCAGTAATTTTGATAGCCCACCGTCTGACAACGGTTATGAATTGCGACAAAATTTTTGTGATGAAGGAAGGCAAGATTTTGCAGGAAGGAAGTCACAAGGAATTGCTGGCGGAGAAAGGGCTTTACAAGGAGATGTGGGCGGAGTTGAAGAAATGAACTTGAAAACTTTTGAAGATATGCAGAAAACTTCGGCTTTTTTTATGCTCAAGCCTGCCAATGCGATTTATGGTTTTGTGATTACGATTTTTGTTTCGATTGTGGTTATTCTGGTCTGGGCGATTTTTGCTCCCATGGATGATGTAGTAAAGGTTAGTGTTTTGCTGCGGCCGTCGGAGGCTGTTTCGTCCATAAAATGTGTGACAAGCGGCGAACTTTCGGAAAAGTTTTTTGAAAATGACCAGACAGTAAACAAAGGCGATTTGCTTTTTTCGCTGGATACGGGTTCTTACAAAAGTCAGTTGGAAGTCTACAAGGCTGAAATCATAAAAAAGCAAAATGAAATTTTTGTAAATAATCATCTTTTGCAGACAATCGAGGCAAATAAACTGCCGGTTCTGAAGATTGATGCGGCACCTCCCCTGGACTCAGACACTTTTATAAAATGTTCCGCCTACCTCACCGAATTTCAACGTTATCAGATTGGAATTTTGGATTTACAGACAAAGCTCAACCGTGAAAAATCAAAACCACAAAGTCTAAAAGTGCCTCAAACAATCCAAGATTTGGAAACAGAATTAAACAAAAATCAACTTGCCTTTGAAATCTGGAGAAATTCGCAAAAACTGACCGCCATCGAAAATCAGAAAAATCTGAAATCTGTAAAAAACACCCTGGAAAGTCGGATTGCGGAAATTGAACGCCTTATCAAAAATTCCACGATTTACGCACCAATTTCCGGTCGAATTTCCGAAATCACAAAGCTGAATCCTGGTGATTACCTGCTGGCCGGCGAAGAAGTCCTCCGAATTGTACCCCAAAACAGCGAAAGTCTGAAGGCCGACATTTACGTTGATCCCAGCTACATTGCCCGCGTCAAAAATGGAAATCCTGTAAAAATCAAATTTCCTGGTCTGCCTCCTAGCCGCTACGGAATGCTCGAAAGTCAGGTTGCGATTGTGCCGCCGGACGTATCTTATGTGAATGGACAGCCGGTTTTTGTTGCCGAAGCGGAAATCAAAAATCCATATTTGACGACAAAAACCGGCCAGACGGCAAAACTTATTCCCGGCATTACGGCGGAAGGTCGGATTGTGACGGACAGAAGCACAGTCATGCAGATGATTTTGCGGAAGCTGGATTTTATGAATTAGGCGAAAAAATGTTAAAAAAGTTAAACCTATCCATCATCTTACTTTTTATCCTAAGCGATTTATCCTCATTTTCCCTATCAAATTTAATAAATTCCACCCTTCAAAACAATTCCGACATAGCTTCTG
>CAVJCY010000158.1:0-2395 GCA_963648145.1 bacterium
GCAAGTTTGGCAATGTCTTTTTCAATGCCGTAAAACACACGGGCAAACAGGTGGCGCAGGTTATGCGGAAACACCTTTTTCGGGTTTACATTTGCTTCATCACACAAGGCTTTCATTTCACGCCAGATGTTTGTGCGGCTTATCGGCTTTCCTGTTCGTGTAACAAAAATCATACCGCTTTTAATTCCTTGCTCTGCTGCGTAGCAGAGCAATTTTTGTTTTAATTCTTTCACAATAAACACCGACCGAGTTTTTGCTTTGCAGTTCACAACCGCCTCACCGTTTTTTACCGCCTCAACCGTTATAAATTGCAATTCGCTTACACGAATACCCGTTCCGCATATTGTTTGCAAAATAAGGTCAAGTCTTTTGTTGCGTTTATGTTGTGCCGTTCTGCAAAGCCGTGCGTATTCTACTTTTGTCAGTTCCTTATCTTCGTGACAGAAAACCTGTTGTTGCAGTTTAAGCGATTTTACCCTTAAATCGTGCCAACCTAAAAATGAAAACAAACTGTTGATGCTTGCAAGCATTGAATTAACGCTACGCACGGCGTAGGTTTCTTGCAAATGCTTCTTGTATGAAATTACGGTTTCTTTTGTTACGGCAGTGTTTTGCGTATACGCTGAAAACGCTTTTACATCACGGATATATTTTTCAATCGTTATTTCGCTCCTTTCCTCTAAAATTAGATGTTCTCTAAATTCGGCAATCGTTTTTGCCGTGATAAATCGTCCTTTCATTCCTTTGTTACCTCCGAGTATTTTCTAATATTTTACCCTAAAGTCGCGAAAACAAAAATTGTCGCCCCTAAAAGGGTTGTGGTATGTTACCTTGGAAAGAACGATTTTGCAAGTTATTTTTTGAAATTTCAGAAAAGTTGTAAAACCCGTTGAAATATGATAAAATACTTTCACAAAATCATTAAGAGGTGAGCGTATGGGCAGGCAACGGAACAGGAGAATATTTGCCGGATTTTACAGACGGTATGACGGCAAGTATATTTATGTTGTGGCGGTTGTCCCCGACGCTGACACTGATGAAAAAATTGTGATTTTTCATTACGGGACCGATGCCTGCGGCTGCAAGTATTACACAATGATGAAAAAATCTTTTTGTGAACAAGTCGAGGTAAACGGAGAATGGGTAGACAAGTTCACCCGTCAGCCGCAGGTGAAAATTACGGATACGCATATTTCAAATTTGGAAGAAGCAGGCTTTCCCGGTCCCGTTCGTAAAAAGCAATCAAAGGATGCGGAAGAACTGATTTATGAGAACCGCACTTACCGCAGTGCCGAAACATATATCGGTTATGCAAAGGATATCTGCAAAAACTATAAATCGGATGTGCGTAAATATAATTTGTGCGTTACACAAAAGCGATATATCGGCGTTTCGGGCAAAACGGATTTTAATATACTGAAAGAAGATATAACTTTTTTAAATGACTGTCTTAAAACCGTGCTCAAAAACTATGCCGCATATTTTAAGAAAAGATATATAAACGGAATGTCAATTCGGAAATATGCGGAAGAACACGGAATGAACCGCGGTAGCACCGACTACATCAATAAAAAATTTATTTCCGAGCTTGCGGCGGTGCTGAAAGCTCGGGACGATTCGGACGGCGTATGCCGACTGAGTAAAAAGTAAACAGCATAACAAATACATTTAGCATCTGCTCAAAAGGCAGGTGCTTTTTTTGCGCCCAAATTATTATGTCAAAATTATGTCAAAAAATCAGTGGTTTACCGAATAAGGAATAGAGGGACAAATTATAGGCTGTGAATATGTATTGTGACAAAATTATGTCACCTATGTAGTTGAATCGGCATGAAAAGTGAAGGGGATAAATTTTTTGGTTGTAGCCCATAAGATTTTTTCCTTTGGATAAGTGGGGGTAAAAATTTTGGTTGTACCTACTGCGTTTTTTTGGCTTAAAAAGTAGAGGGGAAAATTACATAACCATTCGAAAGGAGTTGGTGCAGATATGATTGCAGCCATGCAAAAAGAAAAGTTCAAGGAGGAAAAAGTGACAGAAAAATTTTCAATCATCTCAAACCGCATAAGCGACTACCGATTAAAGCCGAGAGATTACGCCGTCTACTGCTGCCTTGTAAAACACAGTGATGAAAACGGCGTCTGCTTTCCGTCACGGCGGCTGATTGCCGAGGAATGCTGTATTGACAAAAAGACGGTGGACGCAGCGATTATAATTCTTGAAAAAGCAGGGCTTGTAAAAAAGAAAAAGCGCCGCCGGCAGGACGGTTCGAACACAAGCAATGCCTACACGGTCAAGTTATTTCGGTAGTGTAATTTTTTCGTACAGGGTGGTGTAAGAAACGGTATTGCAGAACTATACCCATAGAACTAAACCCACTGAGTATATATTACAGCA
>CAVJCY010000159.1:0-2245 GCA_963648145.1 bacterium
ATTCGTTCTGGTTATTTTAATAAAATTGTTCCCTTTATAAATACGCCTGTCGTAAAAGTAATTACAGGAATCCGGCGGTCGGGCAAATCTATTATGCTTTCTCAGATTCGCGATTACATTCTGCAAAATGGGGTGTCAGAAAATCAAATTCTTTTTTTGAATTTTGATTCTTTAACCGATGAACGGGTCCGCTCTTTTGAAACAGTTACAGATTCAATTAAGCAAATGCTTGCAGACCTCGATAAAGACAAAAAAATATATCTTTTTTTTGACGAAATTCAGGAACTTGCCGGCTGGGAAAAACTTATAAACTCTTATCTTGTCGATTTTAACTGCGATATTTTTATTACAGGCTCAAACGCAAAACTTCTTTCTGGAGAACTTGCAACTTATCTTGCAGGCCGCTATGTCGAAATTAAAATGTTTCCTTTTTCGTTTGCAGAAAGTTTTGAAGCCCTTCGCTCATTAAAAGGAGAAATTTCTAAAGAAAAAGCCTTTGAATTCTACTTGAATACCGGCGGATTTCCTTTTTTATACAATTTTGAACTTTCTTCAGACCAGCAAAAACAATATCTGGACGATATTTTTAATTCCATTATTTTAAAAGATATTTCTGACCGGCACAAAATCCGGGATTTTTCACTTTTAAAATCGCTGATTGTTTTTTTTGTTTCAAATGTTGCAAATACTTTTTCTTCTTCAAGTCTGATCAAATATCTGAAAAATGAAAAACGAAGTCTTTCAACCGAAACTGTCTACAATTATCTTGAATATTGCCAGGAAGCCTGTCTTTTACTTCTCGCAAAACGGGAAAATCTTGAAGGAAAAGAAATTCTTTCTACTCAGGAAAAAATTTTTATTGCAGACCACGGAATCAGACAGAGTCTTTTTATGAAAAACCAGAAAGACATAAATCAGATTCTAGAAAATATTGTTTATCTTGAACTTTTACGCCGGGATTACAGCGTTACAGTCGGAAAATCAAAAAATGCAGAAATAGATTTCTGTGCAAAAAATCAGAACGGCACCAAATATTTTCAGGTCTGCTATCTTCTTGCCAGCGAAGAAACGGTAAACCGGGAATTTGGTGCCTTTCAGAATATAAAAGACAATTTTCCAAAATACGTTCTTTCGCTGGACAATTTTGATTTTTCACAGAACGGAATAATTCATAAAAACCTGATTGACTGGCTTTTAGAAACCGTCTGACTTTTTAGTTTCTAACACTTTTCCTGCCGGGCACGGATTTTCTTCCAGCTGATAAAGCCGTAAATATCGTTTACAAGGAAAATCA
Source organism: bacterium (assembly GCA_963648145.1). Lineage (GTDB taxonomy): Bacteria > Spirochaetota > Spirochaetia > Treponematales > Treponemataceae > Treponema_D. The sequence goes on from CAVJCY010000159.1 coordinate 1,295, forward strand.
TAAAATTTAAGACCATTCCAAGGTATGCGGGATTCGCTACTGACGCTAACAGCCACATTATGATTAAAACAATGTCGTTTGCTGCATAACCAAGAGCGTAATACGGAACTCTGAAAATTGTGAGCGTGCTTGCGAGCATGCTTGTCGTAACAGAAACCGTGCTGATTGAAAGATTTGTCGTACCGAGAGCTTTTAAGATAAAGTAAAAAACAAAAGTCACCAGCGCGCTGATAAAAATTGTGAAAACTGCGATTTTTGGCGTTAAGTGGGCAATTTTTACTTCTGTTTTACCTTTGTCTGACGGATGCTTAAGCCAGACGATTGCCGCAAACAGGTCGCTTGGAAACGTCATGAACATATAGGTGATTGCTTCTCCGTAATATTTAAATCCCAGAGCAACAACAGCATAGAGAACACAAAAAAGAAGCTGCAAAAACTGACCAGAAACATGTCCTTTTGCACTAAAAAGAAGACTCGTTACCCCAACCAAACTTGCCACAAGCGTAAGCGGATTTTTGGAAGGGACAAGAAAAAACAGAAAAATAATTCCAGCAGCAGAAACTGCCCAAAGAATTCTTTCTGCAACAGAAAGATAAGGAATTAAAAGATTTTTTTTCATAAAAAACTCCTGTAAAATTAAAAAAGTTTGAATTAGCGGCAAATCCAGCACAATCAGGCAGAAAAAAGCAAAAAAAAAGCATCCACGAAAAGACATTTGCTCACGGCATAAAGCCCTGCAAATATTCTTTTGTGAATGCTCTTTTCCGCCACATCGCTTTTACGACTGCGCCGCCCAAAAAGGCTCAATAGCATTTTCCTGCCCAAAGGCAAGATCTGTTACAAATATTAAGTATGGAAACTGTAATTTTTTAGAAAAAAAGTGTCAAGTAAATCGCTTTGTAGTTTTTCTACCAGATTTTCATTGCATGCTGCATTAAAAGGCTTACGGCT
>CAVJCY010000160.1:0-2166 GCA_963648145.1 bacterium
ACGCTGGATTTGATAAAAAAAGATTCAACGATTGAAGAAATTCTCTAACTTAGTAAAAAATCAAAAAACAAGGAGATGTAAAATTATGCCATCGTTAACAACACTCACAATTTTATTTTTAATGGCTGTAATAATTTACCAGAGCATTCAGCTGAAAAAATTAGAAGAAAAAACATTGGAAGCTTTTAGAATATTGTGTAAAAAAGTGGATTCGGAAAGGCGATGAATTATGCGAAAAATTGACGACAGAGCATATTTGACACCGCCTGACAACGAAGCTGCGGCGCTGTTTATTTGCGATTTTTGCGACGATTACATTTATTCCGGCGACACTTATTATGCTTTCAACGGCTCAAAATGCTGCGAAAATTGTCTGCGGTATTTACAAAATATAGCAGAACCGCCCGATTTGGAGGCGGAAAAAGCAGACTTTGAGTATCACGACATAATGTAAAAATCTAGAAAAATCAGGAAATTTTCACTCAAAGAGTGGAGATTTTTTGTTTGAATCCCGGAGGTAAAATATGGAAAATAAATCAATTTTTGACAAACTTTTTGAGGTAAATGTAAACACGCACGTTGAAGATAAAAACGGTTTTTCGTACCTTTCTTGGCCGTTTGCGTGGGCTGAAGTGAAAAAGAAATTTCCAGAAGCGAATTATAAAATTCATCAATTTGGCGAAAAGCAGCTCCCCTATTTGTTTGACGAAGGCTTGGGATACATGGTTTTCACCGAGGTCACAATCGGCGAGTTGACGCACACGATGTGGCTCCCTGTGATGGACGACGCAAATAAGGCGATGAAGTCTGAGAGCTACACTTACGACGCGGAATTCGAGAAAAATGTCACGGTTGAACCGGCCACAATGTTCGACATAAACAAAGCAATCATGCGGTGTTTGGTGAAAAATTTGGCGATGTTCGGGCTGGGCCTTTACATTTACAGTGGCGAGGATTTGCCAGAAATTGAGATTCAAAAAATCAGCGCCAGAGATGCCAAAATTCTCCAAAATGTGGTAAAAGATTTTGAAAATTCTGACAAATTATATTCTGCGCTTTTGAAAAAATACAACGTTTCAAGCTTCAAGGAGCTTGACGGTCAAGCAGCGAGTGGAAATTTTGGAGGGGCTAAACCAGCTGGCGGCCGAAAGAAAGGAGATGAAAGCGCAAAATGGAGATAAAATTCACGGTGCCGGGAGCGCCGAAAGGCAAGCAGCGGCCAAAAATATGCAGGGTTAACGGGCTAAGTATAGCTTACACGCCGAGGCAAACAGTTGAGTATGAAAAGCTGATTAAAGCTAGGTACAATGCGGTTTCTGACGCAAAATTTGATAAAAATGAGCCGCTGGAAATAAATGTTATTGCCCTTTTTCAAATTCCAAAGTCCGCTAGCAAAAAGTCTAAAAAAATGATGATAAATGGTCAACTTTTACCAGCAAAAAAGCCTGATATAGACAATATTGCCAAGGTTGTTTTGGAGGCTTTAAATGGTATTTGTTACCATGACGACGCGCAAATTTGCCAAATTTGTTGTAAAAAAATGTATGCTGAAAATCCGGAAATCCAGGTTACGATAAAAAATTATGAGGAGCAAACACATGAAAATATTTAAAATTTTTGACAATGAAAAAGAGATTTATAGCAAAAATTTAAGCGTAAATACTGTGTATTTTAGAGGGAAAATATACGGAGAAATAAAAAAATACGACGAAAATATAGCTAGTTTCACAATTAAACTTAGCAACGGAAAAATGCAAAATAATGAGCCTAATCACTCGAATTTTAATTCTAATGAAGAAAAAAGCGCTGAACAATGGCGCAAACCTACCTTCGCATATTGCACCGCTTTTGGTCAGACTGCGCAAAAGTTACTTAAAAATTATGGCGAAAAAGATGAAATTCAATTAATCGCAAAATTCTACTCAAAACAAAAAAATGGTAAATTTTACAATGGGTTCATTGTGAAAGAAATTATAGGTGAAAATCCACAAAAAAAGAATTTTGCAACGAATAATTCACGAAATTACAATTCAAAATTAGAACAATTAACTGATGATGTTTGGCCGTTTTAAGGAGGAAATTTAAGATGAAAATTTTGGAAAAAACTTTGACAGCCAGCGAGTTAAGCGTATATTCAAAACTTATTTTTTCGTATCTGTATAGTAT
>CAVJCY010000161.1:0-2119 GCA_963648145.1 bacterium
TAAAACATCGCGTTTTCAGAGTTACCTCTAAAAATTGCAATTTTTAGAGATTCCCAAAAAAGGCTTTTTAAAGACATGAATGAAGAATATAAATTTAAAACCTGCGAATTAGAACAGCAGATTCCTTTTTTGAAAGATAAAGGAATTACAGAATTTTCAATAAATGATGATTCTGTTGCTTGTGATAAAAAGCAGGTTTTAAAAATTTTATCGCTTTTTACAAAATTTGCCCCGGACGTTTTTCTTTCAATCAAACTTGCCGCTTTTGTAATTGATAGAGAAACTGTGCAAGCACTTTCCTCATTATTTTGTTCCGTTGATATTCCTCTGAAAGTTCAGGAAAAAGGTGGAAAATTACTTTTTGACAAAAAATTTTATACAAATAAGGCAAAAATCCTAAATGATGCGCAAATTACATTCGGTTTTCAGTTGACTTACGCTCTAGAAAAGGGCGATACACTAAAATTATTTATGGATCGTCTTGATTTTGCACTTAATCAGTATCCAAATCACATTGATTTTCCGCAGACAGAAAATTCAGAAAATCTGGAAACTGCAAAAGTCACGGGGCTTTATTCGGCACAGGATATTCGTTATTCGCGGGACATTGCTTTTGCATGCAGGACATTTTATTCTGCGGGTCGGGCCGTCCCATGGTTTTTGAGCGTTTTAAAACCGTTGCGGATTTATCCTTCAAAATTTTTTGCTGATTTCAGCGAATGGCAACACTGTAATAATTGTGATTACAAAAGTGGATTTTTGCCGGAAGCGGAAAATCATAAATCAATAGAAAAAATGCAGATTCTTTTTCTTGAACAAAAATATGAAGAAAAAAAATGTTCGGAATTTTTTCAAGCGGTAAAAGATATTGTTATTTTGAACGGAGCAATGTCTCGGCTTGTCGGTGAAGGCGAAGAATGTGAAATTAAAACTTCCTATCATCCTGATGATTTGCTTGGCTGTGATGCTTTTGATATTATCTCGTTCTGCGAAAATGTCTGCATGGAAAATTGTCAGATTGCACTGTGCCTTGTAAATGGTCAGCCTGATTTTCAGATAAAAAACTAATTTCTTTATTTTTAAATTTTATGGAAAAATTAAATCTATTTACAAATGAAAATCTGCGGCTTGATGAATTTTTGCGCCGTGAACTTCCTTTAAAAATAAAAACTGATTCAAAAAAAATCAAAGAAATTTCCAATTCAAAAATCAGAAGGCTTATTCTTGCGTCCTGCGTTTCTGTAAACGGAAAAAAATGCTGCCGGCCGGCGTTTGAATTGCGCGGAAAATCTATTGTAAACATTGAATTTGATTTTGAAAAATTCTTTTATGAAAAACAGCCCGACGACATAAACTTTGAAGTCACGGAAAAATCAGTTCTTTACGAAGATGAAAATCTGATTTTTATAAACAAACCGGCATTTTTTCCTGTGGAACAGACAATTGCCGGTAATCGCGACAACCTTCATGATTCTGTTGTTAATTTTTTGTGGAAAAAAAATCCGGAATTAAGAAATCCTCCGTACGTTGGAATTATGCACCGTCTGGACAAAGACACTTCCGGCGTAATTTTGTTCACTAAAAACCGTGCCATAAATAAAGCAGTTTCTGATATGTTTCAAAATCATAATTTTACAAAAGAATATATTGCCGTTTGCTGTGAAAATAAAAAATCAAATTCTTCTCTCAAAAAAGGAAGTACTTTTACTGTAGAAAAATTTATGGGTAGAATTTCAGGAAAATCAAAAACTGGAAAGTGGGGAACTCTGAGCGAAAAAGAGGGCGGGCAGTATTCAAAAACGGATTTTGAAATAATTGATGAAAAAGAAATCAATAAAAAAAAATATTTTGTCGTAAAATGTTCACTTTTTACGGGCCGCACACATCAAATCCGCGTGCATTTGAGCGACTTCGGACTTCCGATTCTTGGCGATGAACTGTATGGTGGACAAAAAGCAGACCGACTTTATCTTCATTCGGCACGGCTTGCGTGTCACACCGAAAATCTTGATTTTGATGTAACCGCTTTGTGTGAATGGAAAGTTGCGGAAAATTTTATAATTCAGGCTATCTCTAAAAAATCATTTTCAATGCTTTTTTAGAGAAACGTGCGAGTTTT
>CAVJCY010000162.1:0-2059 GCA_963648145.1 bacterium
TCTTAAAAAAAAGCGCAAAAATTCAATAAACATTGCAAAGCGAAAACTTTAAAACGCTTTGCCAGGCTGAAAGGCTTTAGAATTTGAGCGTTTTTCTAAATCCTTTCTGGATTTTTGTAAAGCCGGTGATTACAAACGCTCAGTAATCGCCGGCTTTCTTTTTTTAGGAGAAAAAAAATGACATTGGGCGAACACTTCCAGTATCAAATTGACAGATGCACAGACCGCGCACGCGCAGCACTTGAAGACAAAGACACCGACATGGTGATTTTTTGGCTTAACGCAAGAACAGGGCTTAAAGCAAAAAGAAATGCCCTGACCATTCAGGAATTAGAACAGCAATACACAGCATAAAAATAAAAGGAGGTTATCAATGGATAACGCAAATGAATTGCTCGCAATCTGCGACAAACTCAACGGCTACGACGTTGAAAAAAGGTTTGAAGTCGTAAAGGCTTCAAAAAACGAAAACGGCTTATGGGAACTGACCGTAAGGAACATCAGCAAAAAATCATCCGAAGGAAATGAGGAGGAAAAATGACACTCTACGAAATCACAAACGACATCCAGCAAATCAATGAACTTTTAGAGTCCGCCGTAGACAGCGACGGAAACCCGCGCGACCTTACACCCGAAGAAGAAAACACAATCCGCGAATGGTTCGCAGACAGTAAAGAAGATTTTGAGAAGAAGTTCGATAACTACGGACGCTTTATCACAAATCTTAAAATCCAGGCAGAAACTGCTGACAACGAGCGCAAGACTTACAAAGAAGAACTCGACCGTTTGAGTTTCCGTGCTAAAAGTTACGACAACCGCCGCCGTTCAGTCTTGAGCGGACTGCGGTACGCAATGGAAAAGCTCGGCATCGAAAAATATAAAACTTCGCTTTTTAGTGCAGGAATTCAAAACACGGCATTAAAAATCGAACAAACAGGCAGATTAATGGACATTCCGGAAAAATACCTGAAACCGCGCGAGCTCAACGCCAGCGCAGTAAAAGACGGAATTAAAAACGGTGAACTGATTAAAACTGACGGCGGGTCAATTCTTCTGGCAAAGACTGGGGAACTTCTGGAAGGAATTAAAGCAGTACAAGGCACAACCATTGTACTGCGCTAAAAAGAAAATCCTTGTCCGTACGGACTGGAAATAAAACCGAACCGCAGGTAAAAGCGGCAGGAAGATTATTTTCTAGCTCTAAAAAATGGCTGAATCGGCGGAAAATAATCCTCCTTTTTAAGGAAATACAAAATGAACGATGTAAATACAGTAATTGTTGCAGGGCGTTTGACCCGCGACGTTGAACTCAAATACACATCGAGCGGAATGGCAATTGCAGACGGAGCACTTGCAGTAAACCGCAGTGTAAAAACTGCAGACGGATATAAAAACAGTGCCTCTTTCTTTGATTTCTCAATCTTTGGAAAAACTGCAGAAAGCCTCAAGCCTTATCTTACAAAAGGAAAACAGATTGCAATCACAGGTTACTTAAAACAGGAAACCTGGACAGACAGAGAATCAGGCGCAAAACGCTCGCGCGTAAAAATCTGCGCAACTGAAATCGAACTGCTCGGAGGCGGTGCTCAAAACAATCAGCAGTCAGATGCCTATGGTTACACAACAGAATCAAATGCAAACGGATACCAGGAAGATATCCCGTTTTAATGGAGGCGAAAAATGAAACAATCAGAATCAATTTCAAAACTTTTTGAAAACTTTGCTAAGGCGCAATCTGAATTTAAAACCCTGCCAAAAGACAAACAGGGCTACGGCTACAAATACACTGATTTAGATACTGTTATTTCAAGCGTTCGCCCGGTTCTCGCAAAGTACGGCCTAGGCTTTATGCAGACTTTGACAAGTCTTGAAAGCGGAAAATCTGCAATCACAACAAGGCTATTCTCTAGCGACGGAGAATACCTTGAAGACACAATAGGGCTCCCGGATGTTGCAATGGCAAAAACAAACTCAGCGCAGAATTTAGGCGCCGCTATTACATATATGAAACGCTATGCACTTTGTGCAATGCTCGGTATTTCAAGCGATGAAGACACAG
>CAVJCY010000163.1:0-2036 GCA_963648145.1 bacterium
CGTCTGTCCAAAATCTTGCCCGTTATCCGTTTCTCTTTCGTTTTCAGATTCTGCGGATTCTTCCTTGTTTTCACCATCAGAATTGTTTTCTTCTGTTTCCGTGTTTTCTCCGCCGTTTTCTGCGCTTTCTTCATAATCTTCCCAGGCGTTTTCGTCTCCGCCTGCTTCTCCCTGTTCTGCGCCGTCCATTCCTCCCATTCCGTCTCCGCCTGCCTGTGCCTGCGCTGCCTGCAAAAGCTGAACAAGCTGAACATTCATAGGAATATCCGCTCCGTTTTTAATCTCGCCCAGGTCTATCGGTTCAAGACCTTTTTCGGCCCGTTTTTCGTTAATACTTTTCCACGTTCTACACTCTTTTTCGTCCAGGTCTGCGATTGAAGACGGGTCATCACGCTCATAGCCGACAAATTCAAATACATATTCAGGATTGATTTTTCTTACAATTTTGTTCATGTACGATTCAAAGAATGTGAGTAAATCGCCTAAGATAAGGCTTTTTGACGCTGTGATTCTGTCTTTTCCGCCGTTTTCAAACATCGTCTGCGACTTCTGCGACTGAATTCCCAATTCGTCCATAGAACAGCCGAACATTGCAACAACTCCGGAAGTAAGATAGTCAAGCCAGCCCTGAAATTCCATTTCCCTGTTTGTTCCGCTTAACGGTTTCCATTCAATAGAGTTATCTTTGCCTCCGCTCGGCAAGATTGGAATTCGCCACTGATTCACCGGACCGCCAGACATTATTTCAGCTATGTAGTCTTCCATTTCCGCAACACGTTCATCGTTTGCGTCTCCGTTGATTAAAAGCATACCTTTAGGAAGTCTGTTTTCTGTGAAGTTTCCTGCGTTGTATGTAAACGTATTTATAACCGATGTTATAAGGTCAACCGCCTGCTCAACGTAAGAATAACCATACATTGAATGGTGAATATCAGTTCTAGGATTTTCAAAATCAAAAATCATTGTGTCTGTCGTATAACCTGCCGCCGGCATACCGTCTACAATCTGCAAATATCTGAAATCAGTTTTTGCCTTATCGTCTGCTATTACACGCTCAATAGTTGCGCCGTCAACGGCAAAAAAAGCGCACGGCTTCCCTTTATTGTTGTACTGAATTTCTGTTGCCATCTGGTCAATAGTCAGACTGTCTCTTAAAAGTTTTACCGCATACTTTACAAAATCATCTCTATCGGAATCTTCATAATCACCACAATTCAAAATAAAGTCTTTAATCCGGTCTCTTTCCTTGTCTTCTTTTATTCCTTTCGTCAAATCTTCGTCTTTTTTATGAATGATAAATCCGCGTGAATTTCTGTCAGTAACAGATTTAAAAAACGGCTTTGCTTTTTTGGTAACGTGATTTATACAGACATTTATAATCCACGCCTTATTAGCGACCGCCCGCAATGTCCTGCAATGAATACCGCCGTATTGAACACGTGAGATAGTTCTTATTCCGTTAAAAGCATTGTCAGAAACAAAATAAGGGTCATAAAAAACACTGTCTGCATCGTGCATTTTTCCGTTTTTTTGGAAAAAATAATCATTAAAAAGCATATTGTTAGAATTGTTCGCCAGCTTGTTAAAAGCAACACGCTTTTTAAGTTCCTTTTCAAGATTTATAAGTTCAGCTTTTGCCATTTTATCGCCCCCGTAAACTAAAAAAGCCGCCTATCCCGAAATTGGAACAAGCGGCTTTCACAAGAAACACCAGAATCAAAAAGTTTTATTTAATTTTTTCATAAATCAGTTATTTTTTCAACTTATCAGTATCGTTAGAACTTTCCGCTCTTTTCAACTTATTTTCCAGTTCTTTTACTCTACATTCTAAATCGTCTACTTGGTCTCTTAGCATTGGAAGCCACGTTTCCAAAAAGCCGATTCTTATTTTTGCGTTTTCGTTTGTTTTTATGTGAATTGCTATATTTACTGCAACCACTGTCAAACAAAATAGACACGCACCTATTATCAGTTCTACGTCTTTCATTTTTTCTTCTCCCTGTTAAAGTAATATTCGCCTTTAATATTTGTTTCAT
>CAVJCY010000164.1:0-2005 GCA_963648145.1 bacterium
GTGGAACTATTGTAGAAGAAGCATCTCCGGAAAAATTTTTTACGGCACCAAAAACCGAACGCGCCAGAAAATTCCTTGAAGCATTCACTTTTGAAAAAAGATAAAGTCAAATATTTGCTCTAAAAAAACAAAAACTCCCGAAAAAAAACGCGTGAAGCACACACTTTATTTTTAATTTTGGACGGGAGTTTTCTTAATTTGGTGTAAATATACTTAAAAAAGCATTGAAAATGATTTTTTAGAGATGCCCTTTATTTCCACTTTTTCTTTGCTTTTTTAATTCCAAGAATTATCCCAAAAATCATGCCTATAAAACCGCAAAGCAAAAGAATCAACTGACAAATCGGATTTACAGTTAAATAAAAAAGAACAAGTCCAACTGAACTACCGGCTAATAGTCCAAGAAAAACTCCACCCCAAACATAACCAGAATCTGCAGACAGCCCAAGTCCAAACAACAGACCAATCAGACCAGGAATACCAACAATGACAGTTTTAACTTTTTCCCTGTCCAAAACTGAAATAAGACCAATCAGAATAAAAATCAGGATTTCGGCAAAAATTGGAAATAAAACACTTCTTACAATTGCTTTAGAACATTGGACTTTCTTGAAGGAAGAAATTTTCTGTTCCAAGAGCTTAATTTGATTTTTGATAAGTTTATTTTTTTCTAAAACCAGTTTTGATTCTGAATAAGCAGGATTTAAAGAACTGTACGAAGAATTGAGTCTGTCTATAATATCCAAGTCAGATTTTTGAATTTTATAAGAGTCTGAAAGGATTTTTGATGAATCTTTTAAAACAATTTCTGTATTTTTTATAACTGCTTCAAAGGCTTCACTTACTTTTAATTTTGTACCGCAATACTCACAAAATGAATCGTAATCTTTTGTTTTTGCTCCACAACCAGGACAAATATTCACTAAAAACTCCGTTAAGGAAGCCTCTAAAAATTGCAATTTTTAGAGGCAACTCTTAAATAAACGCCGAGCGAAGCGAGGCGTTTATGCACTTTGTCAAGTGCATACTTCAAGTTTAAACTTGAAGTAAAAAAAAACAGATTTTAAGATTTATATTTTATGGGAAACTGAATTCTTCTCAGAATTTGTAAAAAAACTACTCCAAATCCTGCTTCAACCGACTTTTCATTCTGAATTCTTTTGGAGTAAGCCCCGTGGATTTTTTAAATTGGCGGACAAAATGCTGTTCATTGGAATAGCCGCACTGCTCAGAAATAGAAATAACCGTAGAACTTGAAGAAGCAAGAAGATGCTTTGCGTGCTCAATTCTGCTCAAAATGACATCTTCAATGGCACTAATTCCCACAATCTGTCTGTAAATGTGCTGAAAATACGAACGACTCATCTGAGCCTGACCGGCCATTCTATCAATTGTCCAATCCGTGTAAGGTGCGTTATAAATATCAGAACGGAGTTGCATTATATTTTCATAATGATTTCCGTAATGAGAATCACTCTGATAATGCAGTTTTTCGCTCAATCTTAAAAAAATCAGACGCAAATAATGCTGCATATTTTCTTCACGATGAATACCGTTTCCATAATAAATTGAACTGAGATTTCTTATTAAATCTGAAATGCTAGAAATTTCAGAAAGCTGAATAATTTTATCAAAAGGAATTTCAAGTTTTTTGATTTCCTGAATGTCCGCCTCCGAAAGTTCAAGATGAATCCAGTCATTTATGAACCGCACGTCCGTTGCCTTATAAATTTGTCGTGTCCCCTTTTTAAAAAAAATAAAACTCCCCGCCGTCGCATTCTTTTTTTGCCCGTTGATAACAAATTGCGCCGGCGTCTTCAAAATCAAAAGTAAAAAATCCCCCGAGCCTTTTTCCCGATTAATCACAAAATTTGCATTATGAATATAATGATAGCCTATTCGGTTAATGTTCATAAGCAATTTTTGCCGAAAAAAGCACAAAAAGTCAATTTTCATTTTTATTTGGGCGCAAATTAAGTTTTCCAAGTCGCATTTCCGTGCTCGC